>CAZVKD010000086.1:0-10962 GCA_964627675.1 uncultured Gemmatimonadaceae bacterium | reverse complement strand
CGCTCGTGCAGCAACAGATCCTGCGCGAACCGCTCGAACAGATCGTGCAACGCTCGCTGAATTCGCTGGCGGGCATCGGGGTTGGCGAGCAGGGCGGCCAGGCGGTCCAGCGCCACCGGGAGATAACTCGCGATGGCTCGCTCCACGGCGGCCACGAGGCTCGACGGCAGCCGCTCGAGCAGCGGCGTGCGATCTTCTTCCATCCGCTCGAGCTGCCGCCCGAACCATCCCCGGAGCGTGCTTTCCAGCTCGGCGCTCGCGGCCGCCTGGGTGACCCATTGCTCGACTCGCTCTCGTAGCGCGTCGCGTCGCGCGGCCGTGAGGACGTCGCCCACCGGCCGCTCCGCCAGCTCGCGCGTGGCGCGTTCCAGCGCGTTGGCCAGGCCTTCGCGGAATGCGTCCGTGGCGGCGAAGGCGGCGAAGCGTTCGGTCAACGCCGGGGCCAGGCCGGCAAAGGCACGCTCGATTTCGGTGAGGACGCCCGGCGGCAGCTCGTCCCGCAGGGAGTGGCGTTCGTGGTCCAGCATCGCCTCGACGAACGACCGGACGGCCCGATCGAACGCCTCGCGTACGGCGGGGGCGGACAGCTGGCGGGCCAGGTCCTCCGGCGCCAGGAGCCGCTGCCCCACCGTGCGGCCCACGGTCTTGGCCAGGCGGGCGCGGTTCTTGGGAACGGCTCCGTGGATGGTGAGACGCCCAAGGCCCCGGGGCTCGTAGGGGTGAAACAGCATCCAGATCGCGACCGCGTTGGTGACCCCGCCGGCGAGGGCACCCAAGCCGATCGTGATGATCGCTTCCACCAGCACGGGATCGAAGGTCAAGACGCCGAGCACCGCTCCAGAGGCCCGGCGGAAGATAAGCGGAGGGCGCCGCTTGGCCGCCGATCCACCTCCAGTCTATATTGACAGGCTTTATGTTCGCCGGACTGTCGGACAGGCTCAGCACCACGCTCCGGTCGCTCGCCGGCCGAGGGGTCCTCACCGAGGACGCGGTCCGCGAGGGCCTGCGCGAGATCCGGCGGGTCCTGCTCGAAGCGGACGTCGGCTACGAGATCGCCCGCGACTTCACCGAGCGGGTGCGGGCCCGCGCGGTCGGAGTCGAGCAACTGAAGGCCGTCAACCCCGGCCAGCAGCTGGTCAAGATCGTGCACGACGAGCTGGTCGGGCTGCTGGGCCAGAAGCCGGCGCCGCTCGGCTTCGCGTCGGTTCCGCCTACGGTGATCCTGCTGGTGGGGTTGCAGGGCTCGGGCAAGACGACCACCGCGGCCAAGCTCGCCGCCCGTCTCAAGCGGGAGCAGAAGGCGCCGTACCTGGTGGCCGCGGATGTCTACCGGCCCGCCGCCCAAGAGCAGCTGCGCCAGTTGGGCGAGCGGGTGGGCGTGGGCGTTTTCGGGGCGAGCGGCTCGGAGGCCGGGCGGGGCGGCGCGGACCGCGGCGGACAGAGGTCGGGCGAGACGAGCCAGGACGTGGTGGCGCTGGTGCGCGCCGGCATCGCCGCCGCCCTGCACGAGCGTGCCCGCACCGTGCTGGTGGACACGGCGGGCCGGCTGCACGTGGACCGGGATCTGATGCACGAGCTGATCGCGGTGCGTGACGCGGTCACGCCGCATGAGATCCTGCTCGTGGCCGACGCCATGACGGGGCAGGACGCGGTGCGAATCGCCAGGGGGTTCCAGGACGCGCTCGGGCTGACCGGCGTGGTACTGACCAAGCTGGACGGCGACGCGCGCGGCGGGGCGGCGCTCTCGATCTTCGGCGCCGTCGGCGCGCCCATCAAGTTCGTGGGCGTGGGCGAGGGACTGGATGCGCTCGAGCCGTTCGATCCGGTGCGCATGGCGGGCCGGATCCTCCAGCAGGGCGACATCGTGGGGCTGGTGGAGCGGGCGGAACGCGCGGTTGACCGCCAGCAAGCGGAGCGGCTGGCCAAGAAGGCCGTTTCCAAGCGCGGCATGGATCTGAACGATTTCCTCACCGCGCTCAGGCAGGTCCAGACCATGGGGCCCATCGAGAGCCTGCTGGGCCTGCTGCCGGGGATGAATGCGAAGGCGCTCAAGCAGGCCAAGGTCGAGCCCAAGCGCCTGAAGCACGTCGAGGCGATCATTCTCTCGATGACGCCGGCCGAGCGCAGCAGGCCCGAGCTCCTGAACGGGTCCCGCCGCGCCCGCATCGCCCGCGGCGCGGGCAGGACGGTTCAGGAGATCAATCAGTTGCTGGCGCAGTTCGCGCAAATGCGCAAGATGATGAAGGGGTTTGGCAACCTCGGGCGACGCTAGGCGGGCTCAGGGCGACGGCGGACGGGGCCCATGTGCCGCGGGTGAAAGGCGAAGCGCCGTGCGCCGGTTGCCGGCCGCCGATGGCTCGAGGCATCACTGACAACGTACCACGGACAACGATCCTCTCATGGCAACACGAATTCGATTGCGTCGCGTAGGACGGAAGCGTGAGGCGATGTACCGCATCGTCGTGGCGGACAGCCGGACCGCGCGGGATGGCCGCTTCGTGGCCACCATCGGGCACTACCATCCGCGAGCCACGCCGGCGCTGATTGACGTGGATCTGGAGCAGGCGCGCGGCTGGCTCGCCAAGGGCGCCGTGCCCACGGACACGGTGCGCGCGTTGCTGAAGAAGGCGGGCGTGTTCCGGGCGGCCGCGCCGGCGGCGCCGGCCGCGCCGCCGGGCGAGGCGTAACGGAGCGCGGCGTGGAAGCGACCCACCTCGTGGTGGCGCGCTTCCTCAAGCCGCACGGCATTCGTGGCGCGGTGCTGGTGCGGGCGATGACGGACGAGCCGGACGTGGTGTTCGCGCCGGGGCGGCGGCTGTGGCGGGTGGACGAGAGCGGGCGGCCGGCGGGTGAGGCGCTGGTGGTGCGCCGGGGCCGCGCGTTCAAGGGGGGATGGCTGGTCGAGTTCGAGGGGCTCGCGTCGCGCACCGAGGTGGAAGCGCGAGGCCTGGCGTGGCTGGGAGCGTTGCGCGAGGAACTCCGGGAGCCCGGACCGGATGCGATGTACCTGCACGAACTGATCGGAGCCGCCGTGGTCTCGGGAGGGGCGCGTCTCGGTTCCGTGCGGGACCTGGTGGGGGCGCCGGGGAACATGCTGCTGGTGGTGGAAGCGGCGGGACGGGAGCACTTGATCCCGTTTCGCCAGCCGATCGTGCGCCAGGTCAATCGCGCGGCTCGCCAGGTGCTGGTGGATCTGCCCCGGGGGCTGCTCGAGCTGTGACCATGCTCCGGGTGAACGTGATCACGCTGTTCCCCGAAGTGTTCCACGTGGCGTTCGCCTCGAGCGTCCTGGGGCGCGCCGCGCAGGCGGGGCTGGTGGCGTATCGGGTGGTGCAATTGCGGGACTACGCCCACGACCGGCACCGCACGGTGGACGACTATCCCTACGGCGGTGGCGCGGGGATGGTCCTGAAGCCCGAGCCGTTCTTCGAGGCGCTGGACGACCTCAAGGCCGAGCCGCCGATCGTCCTGTTGTCGGCTCGGGGGAAACCGTTCGGCCACGAGGATGCCGTGCGGTTGAGCCTGGCCTCGGAGATCACGTTGTTGTGCGGGCATTACAAGGACGTGGATCATCGCGTGGCGGAGCGGCCCGGCGTGGAGGAGTTGTCGGTGGGCGATTTCGTGCTCAGCGGCGGTGAATTCGCCGCGCTATGCGTGGCCGATGCCGTGATCCGACTGCTCCCGGGTGCGCTGGGCGATCATGAGTCGGCGGCCACCGACTCCTTCTACGAGGGACTGCTGTCGCCGCCGAGTTACACCAGGCCCCCGGTGTACAGAGGCCTGGAAGTGCCCGAGGTGTTGTTGTCCGGCGACCACGCGCGCATCGCGGCGTGGCGCAAGGCGGCGGCCGAGCAGCTGACACGGACGCGCCGGCCGGATTTGTGGAAGCGATACGAGGCGGAGCACCGCTCCGCCGGGACCGATTGACCGAGGGACGTGGCATGGAGCGACTGCGAGAGCTGGAGCGCGAGGGTCTGCGCCAGAACGTGCCGGATTTCCGGGCCGGCGATACGGTGCGCGTCATCGTGCGCGTGCGCGAGGGAGATAAGGAGCGCCTCCAGGCGTTCGAGGGCGTGTGCATTGGGCGACGGGGCGGCGGAATCAACCAGACGTTCGCGGTGCGGAAGATCTCCGCCGGTGTGGGTGTGGAACGCGTCTTTCCCCTGCACTCGCCCATGATCGCGGAGATCGAGCTGGTCAGGCGTGGCCGGGTGCGGCGGGCCAAGCTCTACTACCTGCGCCGCCTGGCCGGGAAGGCCGCGCGCATCCGGGGACGGCAGGAAGCCGCGACGGCCGGTGGTCCGCCCGACGCTGAAGCGTGAGCGGGCGCTGTGGGCCTTGGGCCTGCGGCACGTTGCCGGACTCGATGAAGTGGGACGGGGGCCGCTCGCGGGCCCGGTCGTTGCCGCGGCGGTCGTGCTGCCGCCCGGCGCCGGCGTCATCCGAGGGGTGCGGGATTCCAAGGCCCTGACCGCGCTCCAGCGGGAGCGCGTGGGTCGTCTCATTCGCCGGCGCGCCCTGGCCTGGGCCCTGGGCGCCGCGTCAGTGCGCGAGATTGATCGGTACAACATCCGCGGCGCAACCGCGCTGGCCTTCAGCCGCGCGCTGTCCCGCCTCCGATGCCCCGTTGACTACGTCCTGCTCGACGGAACCGAGCTGCCGGAACTCGGCCGCCCGCACGAGGCGCTGGTGGATGGCGACGCCCGCTGTCAGTCCATCGCCGCCGCGTCGGTCCTGGCCAAGCTGGTGCGCGATCGCCTGATGACGAACCTCGGCCGGCGCCACCCCGCCTTCGGGTGGGAGCACAACAAGGGCTATGGCACCCCGGACCATCTGGCCGCGCTGGATGCCCGCGGGCCGACGAGACACCATCGGACGTCGTTCGTACCGGTGGTGCAGGTCAGGCTGCCGCTGTCGGCGGCCAACGGTGCCCCGGCGCGTCCGGCCTGACGGCCGGGGGCGGGGGAAATGATTGGGGGCCGGCGAGCGCGCCGACCCCCACGGCGGGCTGGAAGTGCTTCCTGCGCTACTTGAGGTGCTTGTTCACCAGTTTCGTCATCTCGAACATCGAGACCTGACGTTTCCCGTTGAATACCGCCCGCATGTTGTCGTCTGCGTTGATCATGCGGCGATTCTTCTTGTCCTGCAGGCCCTTCCGCTTGATGTACTGCCACAGCTTCTTGGTGATTTCCGTCCGCGGCATCGCCTTGTCGCCCACCACCGCGGCCAGATGAGCGTCCGGCTTCATTGGCTTCATGAACGCGGCGCTCGGTTTCCTTTTGGATTTGGCCTTCTTTTTTGCAGGCATGTCTTCCTCGGAGAAGAGGTGACTTGGGGAGTACACCCAGCCGCCGTACGCCCCCCGAAAGTACCATTTTGCCTCGGGAGAACAAGGGTTTTCCCTCGGAAAAACCCGGCTGGCCCGTCGGGGCTGGCGGATCGTCGGGTCTCTCAAGGGAGACCGGCGGCACCTTGTGCCCCGCGGCACCGGCGGGTGGCGCCGCGGCTGGGGGCCCCGCCCCTTCGGGGCCCGAGGGCCAGCCGCCTTGTTTCCGTGCCTCCGCTCACCGAGGTTTCTGGGTGGCGACCGGGTAGCTCAGTCGGTAGAGCAACGGACTTTTAATCCGTAGGTCGCGGGTTCGATCCCCGCCCCGGTCATTCCCCTGTTGTAGCGGTTCACCCTCCCTTCATCGCTGCTTTACGCCGTCGCGGTGAGCCTTCGTCATGTCCCGAAACGAAGGGCGGAAGCGTGTCGGGGCGGTAGTGCGGGGCAGCGAACTCCGATGGCTCCCGGATGGGAGCCTCCTGGCGGTGCAGCGACGACAGCTCGATCGGCTATGCGCGCCGCCACCCTCCGAGGTTGAGACCACCTCATCCGCTCCGTCGGGTGATCCGGCGGCGTCCCCCGCCGTCTCACTCGGGATTCGGCCCGATGCAGATCGCCAACAACAGCCTGGAGGTCTGGTATGCAGCGAACTACAGCCATGAACGTCCATGAGCCGGGCGAACCCGGGTCCGCGCTGGCGCGAGGGCTCGGGAGTATCGGTCTGGCTCTCGTGCTCGGCCTGGTGGCGACGGCGCTGGCCCCGAGCTTGGCCGCCGCTCAAGCCACGGTCAGCGGGCGCGTCACCGATGCCGCCGGCGATCCCCTCGACGGGGTCGAGTTGCTGATCGGCACGCTGCGCGTCTCGACCCTCACCGGGCGGGACGGCAGCTACCGGTTGCTCATCCCCGACGCGCGCCTGGCGGGCGTCACCAGCGTCACCTTAACCGCGCGGCGCATCGGTTATCGCGCCCAGCGCATCGAGATCCAGCCGCGCCCCGGCGGCGAGATCACGCAGAACTTCCAGATGGCGGCCGATCCCTTCTTGCTGGATGAAGTGGTCGTGACGGGCCAGGGGCTTTCCGAAACCCGGCAGAAGCTCGCGGCGACGGTGGCCTCGATTGACGCCGAGGACATCCAGCGCAGCCAGGAACGGGACGTGATCGCCGCCATGGCGGGTAAGGCGCCCAACGTCGAGATCGCCAAGTCGTCGGGCGAGCCCGGCGCCGGCGTGTACATCCGCATCCGCGGGGCCCGGTCCATCTCGGGCGGCACGCAGCCGTTGTTCGTGGTGGACGGGCAGCCGATTGACAACTCGTCCATCGGCGTCGAGGCGGACGTGGCCGGCACGCAAGTGCAAAACCGCGCCGCCGACATCAACCCGGCGGACATCGAAAGCATCGAGATCCTCAAGGGGGCCGCCGCGTCCGCCATTTACGGTTCTCGCGCCGCCAACGGCGTCGTGATGATCACAACCAAGTCGGGGCAGCGCGGGGCCACCAGAATGACCGTCACCTCCTCCTACACCTGGGACCGGGTGACGGAGATGCAGCCACTCCAGACCGGCTGGGGCCAGGGGTTCGACGGCGCGCCCCTGGGGCAGCCGGGCGTCAACCTGTCCAACTTGACCGGGGCGGGCGTGCTGACCAGCGCCTCGTGGGGCCCGCCGCTCGCGGCCGGCACCACGACCTACGATCACGCGGGCGAGCTGTTCCGGACCGGGCACCAGTTCGACAATACGATGACGTTGTCGGGCGGCACCGACCGGACGACGTACTACATGTCGGTCGGCTACCTGGATCACCAGGGGGTCTTCCTCGACAACTCGTCCTATCGCCGGATCACGACGCGCCTCAAGGGGAGCCATGACTTCTCCTCGACGCTCAACGTGGGCGGCAACTTCGCCTACACCACGTCAACCGGCGACCTGATCCAGCAGGGTTCCAACATCAGCGGCATCCTGCTCGGGGCGCTGCGCACGCCGCCGGAGTTCAACAACTGCAATCCGCGCTCGGCGGCGCTCTACGACGGGAAGTGCTATCTCGATACGCTGAACGGGTTGCACTACTCCTACCGGCGTCCCCGTCCCACGTCGCTCACCCAGGCGCGGGGCTATGACAATCCCTTCTGGGTGATGTACGAGCACAAGAACACCACGGACGTGGACCGGACGTTCGGCAACGTCTCCGTGGACTACGACCCCTTCCCCTGGCTCAACATCAATTACCTGCTCGGGGCGGATTTCGCGAACGACCAGCGGCTCACCGTGCTCCCCAAGAGTTCGTCCAATAACCCGCTGGGCAGCATGATCCGGGCGGAGCTGGTCACCAAGAACTGGGACCACACGCTGCTGGCCACGGTGCAGCGGCAGGAGAGCGACAACTTCAGCTGGAGCCTGGGGGCGGGCCAGAACCTGAACCAGCAGGAGTACCGCCGCTACCAGGTGAACGGCCAGAACCTGATCTTCGGCACCGACCAGCTGGACTTCTCGATTGACCGGATCCCGGACGAGTACTACCAGCGGGTCCGCACCGACGGGTACTTCGTGCAGGGCAGCGTGGATCTGGCCCAGCAGGTGTACCTCACGGGCGCCGTGCGGTACGACGGGTCGAACACGTTCGGCGGCGACCTTGATACGGTGACGAACACGACCGAATCGAGCCGCTTCTTCTATCCCAAGGCGAGTGCGGTGTGGGAGTTCTCGAAGGCCGCGCCGGGCCTCGTGCACTTCGGCAAGCTACGCGCCGCGTGGGGAGTGGCCGGCCGCCAGCCGCCCGTGTACTCGAATGTGAGCGCGTTCACGGTCGGTACGTTTACGGACGGGTGGCTCACGCCGTTCGGGCTCCAGTCCATTTACGGCGGTCTGGAAGGCGTCCTGTCGCAGGCCACGCTGGGGAACGCCGAGATCAAGCCGGAGAAGACCACGGAGTGGGAGGGCGGCGTTGACCTCCAGGTGCTGGGGGGCAACGTGGCGCTGGGGGTGACGTACTACCGCGCCAAGACGAAGGACGCGATCCTCGACCTGCCCATCGCCCCCAGCACCGGCTACTTCCAGAAGTCGGCCAACGGCGCGGTGTTCCGCAACTGGGGCTGGGAGGCCACGCTCGACCTGTTGCCGGTGAACGCGCGCAACTTCTCGTGGCGCGTCGCCGCCCAGTGGGCCAAGAACAACAGCATGGTGGACACCCTGCTCGGCGCGGACAATGTGTTCCTCGCCGGGTTCACCGTGCCGTACGCCGCCGCGGTCCAGGGCCAGCCGTTCGGGGTGCTGTACGGCGACGACTTCATCCGGTTCGGCCGGGGTATCATCGCCGATTGCGATCTGGACGGCGATCCCGATTGCGACATTGACGCGCTGTATCCCAATGCCGCTCCGGGAGACCTGTTCGTCGGTCCGGACGGCTTCCCGCAATACGATCCCGAGTTCCGGGTGATCGGCAACACCAACCCGGATTGGACCGGGAGCGTTCGCAGCACGTTCACCTTCGCCAACAAGGTCCGGGTCTCCGGACTGGTGGACGTGAAGCGGGGCGGCGACATCTGGAACGGCACGAAGGGCGCCCTGTTCTTCTTCGGCACGCACAAGGCCACCGAGGCCATGCACGGCGCCGGGGCGGACCATGTGTTCGGCTGCGGCGACTGGGCCAAGGGCGAACTGTCCGACTGTGCCAGCCCGACCGGGGTCGAAGGGCCCGGCAAGGGTACGGCGGTGAAGCTGAACTGGGCCACGTGGACCCAGGGCGGCATCGGCAGCGGGTTCACGGGTCCGAGCCAGCCGTTCGTCGAGGACGGCGGATTCGTGAAGCTCCGGGATGTGTCGGTGGCGTTCACGCTCGAGGGAGCGTGGCTCGAGCGGTGGGGCTTCAATCAACTGGACGTGACCCTGAGCGGCCGCAATCTGAAGACCTGGACCGATTACACGGGCATTGACCCGGAGTCGAACCTCACGGGCCAGAGCACGGGCCGCGGGCTGGAGTACTTCAACCACCCGCAGACCCGCTCGTTCGTCGTGACCTTCACCTTGCACCGGTAGAGCCGGAGGAGATGAGCATGCTACGCAGAAACTCAATCGGCCGCGCCCTGGGCGCGGTTCTGCTCGCCGGCGCGCTGGTGGGATGCGAGTTCATCCAGCCCATCGAGTCGAACCCCAACCTGGTGCCGGAAGCGAGCCTGGATCAGCTGTTCGTCTCGATCCAGGTGAACAACATGCTGATGGAAGAAGGCCAGACCGCCCGCCTGGCGCAGATCTGGACCCAGCATCTGGCGGGCGTGGATCGCCAATTCCAGACGCTGGATCAGTACGTCTTCACGCAGTCGGAGGGAGGCGATTACACCAACTTCTACACCGGCGGCGGCCTGGTGGACATTCGCCGGGCCATCGGTCTGGCCACTGACGTGAACCGGCGGGTGTACGCCGGGATCCTCAGGGTGTACGAGGCGTACCGGCTCGGCATGCTGGCCAGCGTGTTCGGGGACGTGGCGTACTCGGAAGCCGTGGACCCGACGATCGAGACGCCGGCGCTGGACAGCCAGGCCTCCGTGTACGCGGCCGCGCAGGCGCTCCTGGACGAGGCCATCACGGATCTCCAGAGCGGCACGGGCGCCGGACCTGGGGCCACCGACTTTGCCTTCGGCGGCAACGCCGCGCGCTGGATTGCGGTGGCCCGAACCATCAAGGCCCGGTTCTTCATGCACTGGGCCGAGGGAACGCCGGCGAACTACGGGAACGCCATTACGCAGGCGAACCAGGGAATCACCACGTCGTCGGGTGACTGGGTCGCGAGGCACTCGAGTGCCACGACCGAGAACAACCTGTGGTACACGTTCAGCATCCAGCGATCCGGATACATCGCGGCGGGCGAGTACCTGGTGGACGCGCTGCTGGCCCGCTCCGACCCGCGCCTGCCGCTGTACTTCACCACGGGGTCCGGCGCGTTCGCGGGCCAGTACGTGGGCTCGCCCCCGGGAACCCGCAACCGAGCCGGTGGCGGCGCGGACCCGGGCCAGAGCGCGTCACAGATCAACCTGGATGGCTCCGGCGCGCCGGATTACGCGCAGCCGTTCGTCACCTGCGCGGAGAACTACTTCATCCTCGCCGAGGCGCAGTATCGCACCCTCGGGAGTCCCGCCGGTGACGCCACGATTCGCGCCAGCCTGGACAACGCCCTCGCGTGCGAAGGTGCCCGCAAGGGCGTCAGCATGGCGGCGGCGCAGGCGTTCAACGACGGACTCACGGGCGCGGCGCTGTTCGACGAGATCATGCTGCAGAAGTACATGTCGTTGTTCTTGAACATCGAGACGTGGAACGACTACAAGCGTACCTGCCGGCCGGCCATCGTGACCTACGCCGGTCAGCGCGTACCCGGGCGGCTGCTCTATCCCGAAGCCGAGGCGAGCACCAACCCGAACATTCCGCCGGCGACCGCGCAGCCGGCGCGGAACGCCAACGACCCGAATCCCTGCTGAGGGCGGCTCTCGTTGGTTGTGGTGGCAGTGATCATGGACGCCTCCCGGCAGTCGCCAGGCCGCTTCGCGGGGCGAGGCGACCCGCCGGGAGGCGGTCCCACGTCGCGGCGGCGGAGCGTCCAGGACGGTGACCTGACGCGTCGTGCCCGCCGCGGGGGCATCAGGATCGCTGG
>CAZVKD010000085.1:0-10970 GCA_964627675.1 uncultured Gemmatimonadaceae bacterium | reverse complement strand
CGCGAGGGGGCCGAGCAGCCTTCGAGGTAGCTCACGTAGCTCCCCTCTTCGGCCACGATCAGGGTGCGTTCGAACTGTCCGGTGGCCTGCGCGTTGATGCGAAAATACGTTGACAGCTCGAGGGGGCAGCGGACGCCCTTGGGGATATAGGCGAACGAGCCATCGGTGAATACCGCGGAGTTGAGGGCCGCGAAGAAGTTGTCGTTGTGCGGAACCACCGAGCCCAGCCAGCGGCGCACCAGATCGGGATGCTCCCGGATCGCCTCCGAAATCGGCAGGAAGATCACGCCGGCCTCCGCCAGCGTCTCCTTGAACGTCGTGACCACCGACACCGAGTCGAACACCGCGTCCACCGCCACGCCCGCCAGTCGTTTCTGCTCGGAGATCGGAATGCCAAGCTTCTCGAACGTCTCGAGCAGCTTCGGATCCACCTGGTCGAGACTGCCGAGCGCCTTCCGCTGCTTCGGGGCGGCGTAGTAGTGAATAGCCTGGTAGTCAATGGGGCCGTACGTCACGTTGGCCCATTTCGGCTCGGTCATCTTGGTCCACTGCCGGTACGCCTTGAGGCGCCACTCGAGCATCCACTCCGGTTCACCCTTTTTTTCCGAAATGAGCCGAATGATGTCCTCGTTCAGGCCGGCGGGCGCGAGTTCGGACTCGATGTCCGTGACGAACCCGTACTTGTAGGGCTGGAGTACCTGGGCTTCGATGGAGGATGTCGAGGTCATGCCGCGTTCTCCGGGCGGGACTCGGCCACGGGTTGGGGGGCGAAGCTTACCGCGTACTCGCACGCATTGCATCCGCTCACGATGTGGCGCTCTCGGGAGACGCGCGCGCCGAGGACCTGTTGCAGGAAGCGGAGTTCCTCGTGACACACTTCCGGGAACTGCTGGGCCACGGCATGCACCGCGCAGTTGTGTTCGGCAATGCGCAGCCCGTTGGCGTCCGGCGACCACTCCGCCATGAAGCCCCGTTGGGAGAGCAGATCCGCCACTGCCCCCGCGCGTTGCTCCGGGGTTGCCTGCCGCAGCTGGCCCCGCAGCCTGTCCGCCTCTCCCTCAAAGTACTCCGCAAAGAACCGGCGGACGGCCTCTCGCCCGGCGCTGCGCTCGACGAAGGCCAGCGCGGCCGTGAGCGTTTCCTCGTATCGCTTGGGGAACAGCGCCTCGCCCGAGGCGCTGAGCTCGTAGACCAGGGTTGGCGCACCCTGCCCCCGTTGCTGGCGCTCGTGGTTCACCAGGCGCTCGGCTTCGAGTTCCTTGAGGTGGCGCCGCACGGCCGTGGCGCTCACGTGGTGCTTGCGCGCCAGGTCGTTGGCCGACATCGGCTGGCTGTGCTTCAACTCGATGAGGATCTGACGGCGAAGGCCCTTGTGGGCGGCGAGAGACGGGAAAAAGGGTTCCATAACCGTGAATTGTAGCAGCTCGGTCGCAGGTTTGCAAACTTATAGAACCATTTTGTTTCTGAATCATCTTAACCTATTCGCGTGAAACACCTTACAAAAGGCGCACCATGTGAAGGGTTACGTATATCCTTGCCGCCTTTCAGGGGATGCATGGTTGCTGAAAGGCACTCGACCTCCGAGTTCCATCGTCAACTATCAACCGGACGGTTGAACAAGGCGCCGCAGCGGCATTTACCGAAGGCGGGCGTACGGGGTACATTGGACTCATGGCAGCCCGCCGAATTCGTCTGCTCGGCGACCCGATCCTGCGCATGCGCTGCGATCCGGTAACCAATCCGCAGTCGCCGGCCGTGCGCATCGTGGCCGACGACCTGCGGGATACGCTGCGCGACTGGCAGAAGCGCCGCGGTACAGGGCGAGGGATCGCGGCTCCGCAGATCGGCGCCCCGATCCGGCTGGTGCACATCGCGCTGCCGGACCGCCGGTGGAACCTGGTGAACCCGGAAATCACCGACGTGGGCGATCAGGATTTCCTCGTATGGGACGACTGCTTCTCCTTCCCCGATCTCTTGGTCCGGGTCCAACGGGCCTATCGGGTAACCGTCCGGTATCAGGACCTCGCAGGGGTCACGCAGGTGCTGGAGGCCGATGGGCCGCTTGCCGAGTTATTGCAGCACGAGATTGACCATCTCGATGGCGTGCTGGCGTTGGATCGCGCGACGGGCGTGGATCCGTTCTGCCTCCGTGAAGAGTGGGCGAAGCACTGGGCTGAGGGGGGGCGCTACGGGGCGCCCGCGGCCCGCGAGGAGCCCTGGGGAGCGCAGGTGCTGTGATGCCCGAGGGTCAATCCTCCGTCACCGGCTGAGCATCCGGCGTCCGCTCGGTGTGCCAGCCGCCGTCGCTGCGCGCCGATCATCCGCTGCTCGCATCATTCCAGTCATGCCGCCACACGACGGAGGAGGGCGATGAACCTCAACGTGAGGGCCAGAGATATCGCCCACGCGGTGAGCCACGCCGTCACGATGAGAAGAACGACGACCTTCCCGGGGCGTCAGTCCAAGGAATCGAGGAACTCCCCGATCACTCGGCTCGTTGGTACGGGCTGTTCCAGGGGAGCGAGGTGGCCGGCTTCGGGGATGAGGGTGAGTTGCGCCCCAGGAATGGCGTCTGCCAGGGCGCGGGACGCGGTCGTGGGGATCAGGCGATCCTCGCGGCCGGCGATGACCAGCGTCGGGACCGCGATCCGCGGCAAGAGCGGCGTGGAGTCGGGTCGGTCACGCATTGCCTGGATGGCTCCGATGATGCCGGCGGGCGGGTTCCCGGCGATCATGGCTTTGAGATGTTCCACCACCTGCGGCTGCGTGGTCACCGACCACGGCGCGAGCAATTGCGGCACCAGCCTGTCCGCCAGCGCGGCCGGGCCTTCGCGCTCCACCAGGGCGATCATCTCGTTGCGCTTCTGCTTGCCTTCTTCTGTTTCCGCCTCGGCGCGGGTATTCACCAGCACGAGCGCGCGAACCCGGGCCCGGTGGCGCCGCATCATCTCGAAGGCCACGTAGCCGCCCATCGAGAGCCCGCATACCACCGCCTGCTCGACGTGGAGGGCATCCAGGAGCGCGGCGAGGTCGTCGGCGTATTCGGCCATGCTGTAGGAGCCGGGCGCGTCCGACAGCCCCATCCCCCTGAGATCCGGCGCCACTCGCTTCCAGCCCGTGAGGGTGGCGATGACCTGGCGCCAGACCGTGCGGTCCAGCGGAAAACCGTGAACGAAGAGAATGGCTTTGCCGTCGCCTTGAACGTCCAGGGCGAGGGCCAGCCCCCGCACGGCGAGGTGGCGGGTCTCACTGGCGCGAACGGACGGTCGGGGGCCGAAGGCCTGGAGGATCTCCGAGGGCAGCGGTGCCGGTTCACCCGCGCGGTTCAGGCAATCGAAAGTTGATTCGGACTCGGCCAGGGCCGCCCCGTCCGGGGTGGTGCGGGCCACCTGCCGCAACGACAGGCTCGTGCGGCCGACCGTGAGAGGGGAGGTTTCAATGCGGAGGCGGTCCCCCACGGTCGCCTGGGCGTGCAGTTCGACCGTCAGCTTGCGCACCACAAGCGAGGCGGGTGCGGCCGGGCCGACCGGCCAGGCGCGGCCGAGTTGCTCCCAGCGGGCCCGCTCGAGCAGGCGGAGCAGACTTCCGATCGCCAGTCTGCCGCTCGCGTCGCAGTCGTCAGGGAAAACGGTGAACTCGACAGGAGTGACCACGGGCACCCGACTCGCTGGCTCGGTGACGGACCAAAGTTACCTTTAATCCCGCAACGGAGCAGCCCGTGGACCCAGGGATCTCGCTTATTCGCTCAGGCCAGGCACGATGCCATGGGGCACGACGCCATGCGAGCACAGTGACGTGTCGCCCGCGCCGACCTGGATTTCAGGTTCGCATCGCGGTCGGTCTGGGGTTGATCCTGTGCGTCCCCGGCATACCGGGGGCGGGTGTTCTGCTGGCGCAAGAGCCTCCCTTCGACTTCCTGATCCGCAACGGGCACGTGCTGGATGGTAGCGGCAACCCCTGGTACAGGGCTGACGTTGCAGTGCGGGGTGGGCGAATCGCGGCCCTGGGCGACTTGAGTGGGGCGCAGGCGGTCCGCGTGGTTGATGCCACCGGGCTGTACGTCGCCCCGGGGTTCATTGATGCGCATTCGCACGCCGGCCCGGCCCTGGCGACGCCGGAACTCAGTGCCGCCGAGCAATTGCTCATGCAGGGGGTTACGACGGTCTTCGTGAACCCGGATGGTGGCGGTCCGGTGGATCTGATGGCTCAGAAGGTGGCCCTCCTCAAGGACGGTTTGGGGGTCAACGCGGCGTTGCTGGTTCCCCACGGGTCCGTGCGCGCGGCGGTCCTCGGGATGCAGGATCGAGAGCCGGCTCCGGCCGAGCTCGATCGGATGCGTCAGCTGGTGAGGGCGGGCATGGAGGCGGGGGCCTTCGGCCTCTCGTCCGGGCCGTTCTACGCGCCGGGGAGTTACAGCAAGACGGAAGAACTCGTGGAGTTGGCGAAGGTGGTGGCCGAGTTCGGCGGTGCGTATACCAGTCACATCCGCGACGAGTCCGACTATACGATCGGCGTGGTGGCGGCAGTGGACGAGGTCATTCGTATTGCGCGCGAGGCGGGGATTCCAGGGGTGGTGACGCACATCAAGGCCCTCGGTCCGAGGGCGTGGGGCTATTCGCTCGCTCTGGTGCAGCGCATCGCGCGTGCGCGCGACGAGGGCGTGGAGGTGTATGCGGATCAGTATCCCTACGATGCTTCGGGCACGAGCCTGACCGCGGCGCTCGTGCCCCGATGGGCCGAGGTAGGTGGGGATACCGCCTTGCAGCGCCGCCTCCGCTCGCCGGCGGAGCGTGCCCGCATCCGGGCCGAAATGCTGGAGAACCTCGAACGCCGCGGCGGGGCCGATCGGCTCCAATTCCGCCGGCACCGGCCGGATCCGTCGGTCGAGGGGCGCACCCTTGCGGCGGTGGCCAGCGAGCGGGGGAAGGCGCCCGTGGACGCGGCGCTGGATCTGGTCGCAGCGGGCGGCGCCGCGGTGGTCTCGTTCAACATGCTGGAGCTGGATATCGAAACCCTGATGCGGCAGCCGTGGACGATGACGGCGTCCGATGGCGAGCTGGTGCGCTTCGGCGAGGGCGTGCCGCATCCGCGCGGCAACGGGACATTCCCGCGGAAGATTCGCCGCTACGTGCTGGATCGGCCGGTCGTGGATCTCGCCTTCGCCATTCGAAGCATGACCGCGTTGCCGGCGGCGGTTTTTCGGCTGAGCGACCGGGGCGTGCTCCGGCCGGGGATGGTGGCGGACCTTGTGGTGTTCGACCTCTCGCGCATTCGCGATACGGCCACGTACGACCGGCCCCACCAGCTGGCCGAGGGGATGGTCTACGTCATGGTGAACGGCGGGCTCGCCGTCGACCAGGCTCGGGCGACGGGCGCGAAGCACGGCACCGTGCTAGTGAAGCCGGCGGCGCCGGCTGAAGCCGGCCGGCGGTAGGAACGGAAGATCAACGAGGGGGGCCGGGAGCCTCGGGCCCAACGGCGGTAGCGCGCGGGCCGTATATTGGTGTGTTCATGAGGCCCGCTCGCTCACGTGCTCTCAGGGTGGGGCGTTTTGCGGTCGCCCTCGCGGCCGGGGGTTGTCCCGCTTCTCTGGTCGGGCAGTCACTGGAGAATTCGCGGCCGCCCGACAGCGAGGCCAGGAGGCCGGATCCGGAAGCTCTGCCGCGACCCGTGACCACGGCGCTTCGCGCCAGTGGCCGTATCGCCGTGGATGGTCGGTTGGACGAGGACGCCTGGAGCGCCGCCGAGCCGCTGTCGGGTTTCCTCCAGTCGCAACCGCGTCCCGGGAGCCCGGCGTCGGAGCGGACGGTGGTGCGGGTGCTGTACGACGACGGCTACATCTACGTTGGCGCCATCTGCTACGACTCCGATCCGAGCAAGATCTTCTCGCCCGGCTTCGACCAGGACTTCGACACCCACAACAGCGACGTGTTCGGCGTGTCGTTCGATCCGTACCTGGACCGCAAGAACGCCTTCATGTTCGCCACCAATCCCTCGGGTGCCCTGTTCGATGCCCAGGCATTCGACAACAGCCGGTTGATCAACCGCGCGTGGGAGGGGGTGGTGCACGTGAAGACAAGCGTGCATGACTCGGGGTGGACGGCCGAGTTCGCCATTCCCCTGACGACCCTCCGGTTCCGCGGCACGCGAGGCGATCAGTCCTGGGGCATCAACTTTCTGCGCCGGGTGCGCCGCCGGAACGAGGAGTCCTACTGGGCGCCGATGCATCGGTACCACCGGGTGCACACGATGTCGCTGGCCGGGACGATTCAGGGACTCCGGGGGCTGAAGCAGGGTCGGAATCTGTCGGTGAAGCCGTTCGCCCTCGGGTCCCGGGGGTGGGGCGCGCAGCGGCCGCTCGATCAGCATCGGATCGCGGGGGACGGCGGAGTGGACGTGAAGTGGGGTGTGACGTCGCGCATGACGCTCGACCTCACGTATCGCACGGATTTTTCGCAGGTGGAAGTGGACGAGGAACAGGTGAACCTCACCCGATTCTCCTTGTTCTTTCCCGAGAAGCGCGACTTTTTCATGGAGAACGCGGGCGTCTTCGCGTTCGGCGACGTCTCGATTCAAAACTACCGGCTCGGGTCCTCGCCTCGTGATTTCAGCCTGTTCTATTCACGCAGGATCGGCCTGTTGCCCAGCGGGCAGCCGGCGCCGATGTTCGGCGGCGGCCGCATCACCGGAACCATGGGGGCGGTGGAGATCGGGCTGTTGAACATGCAGACCGAGTCGGACTCCGCGGCCCCGGCGGAGAACTTCGGGGTGGCTCGAGTGACGGCGGATGTCGGGCCCGGGCAGGTGGGCGCGATCGTCATCAATCGCCAGAGCACGAGCGGCTCGGCGGGCGGGTTCAATCGGAGTTACGGCGCGGACCTTTCGCTGCGGCTCTTCGATCATCTCTTCGTGAATACCTACGCGGCGGCGACCGACGACGCGACCACGACCGGCGACACCAGGATCGGCAACCTTTTGCTCGCCTGGCGCGACCGGCTGCTCGACCTTTCGGGATTCGTGAAACGGGTTGGCGACGGGTTCGATCCTGGCGTGGGCTTCATTCGTCGCACCGGTGTGCAGCAGGCGTATGCGACGCTGGGCGCCCACCCGCAACCCAGAATCGCCGCACTCCAGGAACTCAATCCGTTCGTCGAAGCCAATTTCGTCGCGGGTCTGGACGGCGTGCTCGAGACGCGCGAGCTGTCGGCCGGGCTCGAGGCCGAGTTCCTCACCGGGGCTGAGGCGAACCTCGGGTTTCAGGAGACCTACGAGCGGCTGACCGGTCCCTTTCGCGTTCCCGGGTCCACGGCCACCGTGCCGCCCGGCGAATACGAGTATCGCGAGGCCACTGGCGGCTTCCAATCGGATCGTTCGCGGCCGTTCTCGTTCGGCGCGGCGGGCGCGTACGGCAGTTTCTACCACGGGACCAAGCGCTCGGTCCGAAGCAGCCTGCGGTGGCGTCCCAATAACCATTTCTCCATAGACGCGTCCGCCGAACGCAACGCCGTGCGGCTGCCGTCGGCATCCTTCAACGCCGACGTATTCCGGACCCGCTTGAGGTACGCCCAGTCCACCCGAATGTTCGTGAGCGCGCTGGTGCAGTACGCCGCAGCCGCTGACGAACTGTCGGTGAACGCCAGGCTCAACTACATCCACGCGCCGCTCTCGGACTTCTTCCTCGTCTTCACGGAGCGACGCAACCTGAGCACCGGTCAGTTGCTCGACCGTCTCATCACGGCGAAGGTGACTCGGCTCTTGGCGTTTTGAAGCCCCCGCGCCGTAGCCCTTCTATCTGCCGCCGCCCATCCGCTCGAGTGTCGCGATGGCCTGGGCCAGCGCGCTCTCGAGATCGATCTTCACGCGCCTCTGGGTTTCGGTGGGCGGGTACAGCGTCCCGGGCCGCACGCCGCTGCCGTTCATGTCGGCTGCCAGCGCACCGAGGCCGCGCAAGGCACTCGCGAGGCGGCTGCGCGCGGCCGCGGCGGAGTCCATGGCCAGCGGGGCCGCTTGGGGACCGAACCCACCCTGGAGCCGAACGCCGTATTGCTCGGCCGCTTCGAAACCACGTCGCTGCAGCGCCGCCACCGCGAGGAGGAAGGATTCTCGGTCGCGATACTGGGCGTCGGTGATGGGCATCAAGGGATCGCCTCTTACGGTCACCGTTTGCCGAGCGATCCCGCCCGGGGCCGTGAGCACGACCGTGTAGGTGCCGGGCGACACGAAAGGTCCGCGAGCTCCGACGGGTTGCGCCGGCACCGGCAGCGCCGGGCCGGTTCGCTGCTCCGCTGCGCCGCCGCCCCCTCCGGCCTGGAGGGAAGGCGGCGGTTCGTGACGCAGGTCCCAGGTGAGACGGTGGATCACGCCAGGCTCTCCAGGCCCTTCCAGCCGCCGTACCACCCGGCCCGATTCATTCTCCACGGAGATGGTGACGCGCTCGGCGGGTTGGGCCAGGTGATAGTTGATGATGGCGCCGAACGGCGGGTTCTCTCCCGCGAAGGCGGCCTGCGAGCGATATGACTGGTCCTTCCAGAAGTGGAAGATCGTCGCCGGCCGGATGCTGAACAGCGTGACGGGCTGCGTGGCCGCGCTGCCCGACCACTCCTCCAGCGGGGCCAGGTCGTCCAGGATCCAGATGCTTCGCCCGTGGGTGCCGAGCACGAGATCGTTGTCGCGAGGGTGGATTTCGATGTCGTCGTAGGCGGTGGTAGGCAGATTGGGCATGAGCCGCACCCATCCGGCGCCCGCGTCATTCGAGGCGAAGAGCGCATGCTCGGTGCCCACGAAGAGCAGCTGCGGATTGGCGTGATGCTCCGCGATCGCGTTGACCGAGCCCGGGGGCAGGCCGCTCACGCGTGGGGCCCAGGTCCGCCCGAAGTCCGCCGTGTAGAAGACATACGGGGCGAAGTCGCCGTCCCGATGGGCGTCAACGGCGACATAGGCTGCCCCCAACGCGGCGCGCGAGGCGATCACCCGGCTCACGAAGGCGCCGTTCGGCGCGCCCCGGATGTTGCGCGAAACCTCGGTCCAGTTCCTCCCGCCGTCGCGTGAGACCTGCACGTTGCCGTCGTCGGTCCCGACCCAGAGGATCGCCGGGTCGAGCGGCGATTCCGCGATCGTGGAAATCGCCCCGAACGATGATTCGCCGTCGTGCCGCGAGAGGGTGATCTCGGAACCCCGCACGCCCATGAGGAGGAGGGTATCGCGATCAATACGCCGCGTCAGATCGTCGGTTCGCTCCCAGCTCATCCCCCGGTCGCGCGAGATGAACAGCCGGTTGCCGCCCAGGTATACCACCGCGGGGTTGTGGCGCGAGACCAGGGAGGGCGAGTTCCATTCCCAGCGGTAGCCGGGTTCGCCGGCGGGCGGCTGGGGCGTGATGTTCAGGATGTCACCGGTTTCGGCGTCCACCCGCGTGAACCCGCCGTCGTTCGAGTTGCTGTAGACGTAGCGGTGACTGGTGGGATCCACCTGGTGGTACATCCCGTCGCCGAAGCCGATCTGCCGCCAGTCGTCATTGATGATCCCTTCCCAGTGTCGCGTGGCGCTCGGCCCGAGCCAGGAGTGGTTGTCCTGGAGTCCACCGTAGACGAAGTACGGCTCCCGCATGTCGAGCCCGATGTCGTAGAACTGCGCGATGGCGAAGTTGTTGATCTTGGTGTAGGTGAGACCGCGGTCCCATGTCTCATACAGGCCACCATCGCCGCCCAGCAAGAAATGCTTCGTGTTGTTCGGGTCCACCCACAACGCATGGTGGTCGGCGTGGACACCCACGTCGTAGGCGGGAGCCGTCGGAAGCTCGCGGAACGTAATCCCGCCGTCCTCGCTCACGTACGACTGGGTGCCGAGCACGTACACCCGATTCTCGTCGCGCGGGTCAATACGGATGTGGCTGTAGTACATCGGCCGCGGGTTCAGGTTGTTCACCTTGCGCCAGGTCTCGCCGCCGTCCGTGCTCCGATAGGTCCCGCCATTTCCGCGATGCTCGATGGTGGCGTTCAAGACGAGCCGGTTGGTGGCCGCGATGGCCAGCCCAATGCGACCCATCGGGCCGGCGGGGAGACCACTCGTGATGCGGCGCCAGGTGCGTCCGCCATCGGTGGTCTTGTGGATGCCGCTTCCGGGTCCGCCCCCGTTGAACCCCCAGGCGCGGCGGAGACGTTGGTAGGAAGCGGCCACCAGGGTGTTGGGGTCTGCGGGATCCATGACCAGATCCACCACGCCGGTCAGCGTGTCCACGAACAGCACTTTGGCCCACGTTCGCCCGCCGTCCGTGGTCTTGTACACTCCGCGCTCCGGACTCGGCTTCCACAGATTGCCCAGCGCGGCCACGTAGGCGACGTCCGGGTTGGTGGGATGCACCACCACCCGGCCGATGTGCCGGGTGTGGTCCAGGCCAAGATGGGTCCAGGTGGCACCGGCGTCGGTGGAGCGATACACCCCATTGCCCCACGACGTGCTCTGGCGGTTGTTCTGTTCGCCGGTGCCCACCCAAACCACGTTGGGATCGGACGGTGCGATGGCGATGTCGCCGAACGTGCTCACCGGCTGATGATCGAAGATCGGCGTCCACGTCGTCCCGTTGTTCACGCTTTTCCACAGCCCTCCCGATGCCGTCGCCACGTAGATGGTGGACGGCTCATGGGGCAACGCTTCGACGTCGTGAATGCGGCCACCGGTGACGGCGGGCCCAATGAGGCGAAACCTGAGCTGCCGGACCAGCTCGGTGGTCAACGCGCCGGTCTGCGCGTGGGCCACCGCGGGCAGGAAGAGCAGAAACGCGACGGCGCGGGCTCGCGGGGTTGCGGTGCGGATCATGCGCGGTACTCCGGCATCGAGTGGCGGGGGGAGAATACGCCTGCGGGAGCCGGGATGGGAGGGAGGCGGGGGGGGGGGCCGGTGGTTTAAACGGGCGGGCCCACCCGCCACGTTACCCCGGGCCGTTGGGCTGTTTGGGGGCGGGCCCGCCTGGG
>CAZVKD010000084.1:245-11034 GCA_964627675.1 uncultured Gemmatimonadaceae bacterium | reverse complement strand
CCGGCAGACACGGATCTGAGGACGTCGGGCGGCAGCAACGCCGCCAGCACAGCGGCGCCCGCGGCGCGGCCCGTCGCTTCCAGCCAGTGCCGGCGGTTCACCCACACCTCCGCGGCTCATTCGTTCGGCCGGCCGTCGTGGTCCTGAGGCGCGCGGTCCCATCGAGGTCCGGCGTGCGGGCAAGAGACGGCGGCTCGGGGGGCGCGACCTCTCGCGGTGCCGTTGCCTCGCATGCCGTTCGGGACAGGGCACCCACCGCGGCGACAAGGACGATCGTTGTCATGGGCGATCACCCGGAGCGGAAGAGAAAGCTGCGCGGCTAAGCTGCCGCTCGCGCCGGATGGCCGTCAAGCACCGCCGGCAGGAGGGGGTGGGCAGGGGTGAGAGTGATGGCGGCAGGTCTGTTCACTCATGGGTGAAGGCTCCCTTTCCCACGAGGTCGAGGAGGAAGGCATAGATGAACGCGATTTCACGATAGCGCTGATAGCGCCCCGACGCACCGCCGTGCCCGGCGGCCATGTTGGTCTTGAGCAGCAGGCGATTCCGGTCGGTCTTGGTGGCGCGAAGCTTGGCCACCCATTTGGCCGGCTCCCAGTACTGTACCTGCGAGTCGTGCAGGCCGGTCATGACCAGCAGATGGGGATAGGCCTGCGGCGCCACGTTGTCGTACGGCGAGTAGGAGAGGATGTACTGGTAGAAGTCCTCGCGGTTGGGATCGCCCCATTCGTCGTACTCGCTCGTGGTGAGCGGGATGCTCTCGTCGAGCATGGTCGTTACCACGTCCACGAACGGGACCTGGGCGACCAGGCCGGCGAAAAGGTCCGGACGCATGTTGGCCACCACACCGATCAGCAGGCCGCCCGCGCTGCCGCCCATGGCGAACAACCGTTCGGGCGCCGTGTAGCGCTGGCGCACCAGATGTTCGGCGCACGCGATGAAATCGGTGAAGGTGTTCTTCTTCTTGAACAGCCGGCCGTCCTCGTACCACTGCCGGCCGAGTTCCTGGCCGCCGCGGACGTGCGCGATGGCGTAGATGAATCCGCGGTCGAGCAAGCTGATCAGCGGGGCATTGAATGCCGGCTCGATACTGATGCCGTAGGAGCCGTACCCGTACAGCAGCAGGGGGCTCGATCCGTCCCTGGGCGTCTCCCTGCGGTAGACAATCGACATCGGAATCTCGACGCCGTCCGGGGCGGGGGCGAAGAGCCGTTGCGTCTCGTAGTTGGTCTGCTCGAAACCGCCCAGGACCTCGTCCCGCTTCTTCAGCACGCGGGTGCGGGCGTTCATGTCGGAGTCGTACACCGAGTTCGGCGTGGTGAGCGAGGTGTAGGCGAATCGCAAGGTCGTGGTGTCGAATTCGGGATTCTCCGTGATGTGGGCGGCGTAGGCCGGCTCGTCGAAGGCCAGGTAATGCTCGCCCTCCCCAGACCAGGGGCGCACCCGCAAGCGCGTGAGCCCCTGGTTGCGTTCGGCCAGTACGATGTGATCGCGGAACATCTCCATGCCTTCGAGCAGGACGTCGCTCCGGTGCGGAATCACCTCCTGCCAGTGCGGCTTCCCCGGCGTGGCCACGGGCGCGCGCACGAGGCGGAAGTTGGTGGCGCCACCCGAGTTCGTGCGGATGTAGAAGAAATCACCGAAATGGTCCACGTCGTATTCGTGGTGGCGCTCGCGCGGCTGGATGAGGCGAAACGCGCCGGCGGGCTCGTTGGCGTCCAGGAAGCGATACTCGGAGCTGACGGTCTGGTGCGACGCGATCATCACGAACGCCTTGGACTTGGTGCGGAACACCCAGACCGAAAACGTCTCGTCTTGCTCTTCGTAGACCAGGGCGTCAGCCTCGGGATCGCTGCCCAGGACGTGCCGGTACACCCGGTAGGAGCGGAGCGTGGTGGGGTCCTGCTTGGTGTAGAACAACGTGCGGTTGTCGTTGGCCCAAGCCATGTTGCCGGTGACGGCCGGGATCCGGTCCGGCAGCATCTCGCCCGTGCCCAAGTGCTTGAAGCGAATCGTGTAGATCCGCCGGCCGACCGTGTCTTCGGAGAACGCCAGGACGTCCTGCCCATGGCTTACGAGCCGCGACCCGACGTTGTAGAACGAATGTCCCTCCGCCAGCCGGTTGACGTCCAGCATGATCTCTTCTGCGGCGTCGAGCGAGCCGCGCTTGCGGCTGTGGATGGGGTATTCCTTTCCTTCCTCGAAACGCGTGTAGTAGAAGTAATCATCCAGCTTGTAGGGGACCGTTTCGTCGGTCTGTTTGATCCGCCCCCGGATCTCCTCGAACAGCCGCTCCTGGAGCGGCCTGGTGCGCGCCATGACGGCCTCGGTGTGCGCGTTCTCGGCTCCGAGGTACGCCGTCACGTGCGGATTGTCGCGTTCCCGCAGCCAGAAATACGGGTCCAGCCGAAGGTGGCCGTGCTTCTCGAGCCGCACTGGTTGCGCCATGGCGGGGGGAGGTCCGGGTTGTCGGTCTTGGGCCGGCACTGCCGGTGCAGCGGGCCGAGCGCCATGCAAAGCGGGCGCGCAGGTGCGCGCACCGAAATGACTGGTTGTCAATCCTGGGCTCGCCGGCCGACGGGGTGGGGAAGATACGACGGGCGGGGCGCGATGCACAGGCGATGACTATGCCGCGGCCTGAATCAATTGCCACAGCCGTTCGATGTGCCGTGGCTCCGTCCGTGGCGAGCCGATGGCGACCCGGATCACCAGACGGTCGTGCAGTCGCGTGTGCGTGAGGTAGGCCTCTCCCGATGCGTTCACCCGATCGAGCACGCGCTGCGTGTCCTCGTCGCCCGAGCAGTGGCGGAAGCACACGAGATTGAGCGGTGCCGGCGCTGCGAGCACGAAGCGCTGGTCCTCCCGGACGCGGCGCGCCAGGTCCTGCGCCAGGCTCACCGTGCGACGGATGTGGGCGCGGAGGCCGGTCGCGCCGTAGTGGCGGATGACGAACCAGAGCTTGAGCGCCCGGAACCGCCGGCCCAGCGGGATCTGCCAGTCGCGGTAATCGAACACGGCGCCGGAGGCGGACGCCTGATTGCGCAGGTACTCGGGGAGCACCGAGAGCGCCGCCAGCAGCGCATTGCGGTCGGCCACGTAGAAGCAGTCGCAATCGAAATTGGTGAGCAGCCACTTGTGCGGGTTGAAGCAGTAGCTGTCGGCCCGCTCCAGCCCGTCGTGGACGTGGCGAAACTCCGGGCACATGGCCGCGCTGCCCGCGTGCGCGCCGTCCACGTGGAGCCAGAGGCCGTGGCGGGCGCAAATCTCGCCAATCGGCCCCAGGGGGTCCATGGCGGTGGATGACGTGGTTCCCACGGTCGCGGTGACGAAGAACGGCATCTTGCCGGTAGCCTGATCCTCGACGACGGCGCGCTCCAGCGCTTCCGGTTGCAGGGCGAAGGCGTCGTCCACCGAGATGAGCCGAAGGTTGCTCCGGCCGATCCCTGCGATGCCCGCCGCCTTCTCGATGGAGGAGTGCGCCTGGGTTGACGCATAGGCCACCAGGTGCTGGCGAACGCCGTCGCGATTGGCGGCTCCCTGCGTGGCGCGCTCGCGTGCGGCAAGCAGTGCGCACAGCGAGGCGCTCGAAGCTGTGTCTTGAATGACGCCGCCGCCCGCGCCGGTGGAGCGGAAACGGTCGGGCAAGCCCAGGAGGTCAATCATCCAGTCCAGCACGTGAGTCTCGAGCTCGGTGCACGCGGGGCTCGTGGCCCAGAGCATTCCCTGCACGCCGAGTCCCGCGGAGATCAGGTCGCCCAGCGCCGCAGGACCGGAGGCATTGCCGGGGAAGAAGGCATAGAAGCCCGGCGCCTGCCAGTGGGTGATGCCCGGGACGATGATCCGGTCGAGATCGGCCAGCACGGCCTGGAACGGCTCGGGATGTTCCGGCGGGCGGCTCGGAAGGTTGGCGCGAATCTCGCCGGGGCGCACTGGGGAGAGGACGGGGAGTTGCTCGATGCGCTCCCAGTAGCTCGCCACCCAGTCGGCGGCGGCGGCGGCGGCGGCGCGGAACTCCTGCGGCGTCATGTGGTTCGGAAGTGCATCGGCCATACGCGTTCCGGGTTCGAGCCGCCGCAAAAACTAGCGCGCGGCGGGCCCCGGCGGACCTCGCTTGGGCGAGGCTTCCAGACTCACCGCCCTCGGTCGGGGCCACGCACGAGGGGGCAGGCGTCTCGTTGCGGCGCATGCGTGACAGAGCCCGACCCAGTGTATTAGTTATTCGCCATGATGTCGCCGGCCTTCACGCTGCTGCAGCTGGGTGAAGCCCTCCATCACAACCCGCTCGCAGCGTTGGCGGGGCTGTTCGGAGCGGGTCTCTTGACCAGCCTGTCGCCCTGCGTCTACCCCATGATTCCGATCACCATTGGCGTGATCACGGGTTCCCAAGGGGCGAGCGCTTCGCGCGCGCGCGCGATCGGGCTCACCCTCACCTACGTGTCCGGTCTGGCCTTGCTCTACGCGAGCCTGGGACTCCTGGCCGGGCTCACGGGCTCCTTGTTCGGAACGGTGGCGTCGAGCCCGTGGGCCCGACTCGGGATCGCCCTCGTCCTGCTGGTGTTCGCGCTCGCGATGTTCGATGTGTTTTCGGTCCCGATGCCACAGCGGTTGGCGCAATGGGCCGCCGGCCTCGGGGGAGGTTCGTACCCGGCCGTCTTTGTCCTCGGCGCCACCAGCGGCATCGTGGCGGCACCCTGCGGCGCTCCGGCATTCGCGGCGGTGCTCACCTGGGTGGCGACCACCCAGAGCGCGGCGCTGGGGTTCATCTACCTTTTCGTCTTCTCTCTCGGCATGACCGCCGTGCTGGCCGTCGTGGGGATCTTTTCGGGCTCCATTGGCATTCTACCAAAGGCAGGCGTGTGGATGGCCTGGGTCAAGAAGGCCGCGGGCGTCCTGATGCTCGGTATGGCCGGGTACTATCTCTATCAGATGATTCTGGTGCTTCCGTGATGAGCCCACTGCGCGTGGCGGTGCCCTTGGTGGCGTTGGTTGCCGCGGCCGGCGCGATGCGGGCCCAGGACATTGGGCTCGCGCTCGGCGCCCGCCCGCCCGCCGTGACCCTCGAGGATCTCGAGGGGCGGCCGGTGGACCTGTCCGACGTGATCGGCAAGAAGCCCGCCTTACTCGAGTTCTGGGCGACGTGGTGCCCCCAGTGCGAGGCGCTGTTTCCCCGCATGGAGGCCGCGCACCGGCGATTCGCCGGCCGGGCGGAATTCGTGGTCATCGCCGTGGCGGTGAATCAGACCCAGCGCTCGATCCGGCGACACCTGGAGCGACATCCCATGCCCTTCCGGGTGTTGTGGGACACGCAGGGCCGAGCGGTGCGGGCGTTCCAGGCGCCGACCACATCGTATGTGGTGGTCGTGGATGGGGACGGGAACGTGGTCTATACCGGGACGGGGCCGGATCAGGACATCGAGGCGGCCGTCGAGAACGCGCTCAAGGGGTGAGGGGCAAGGGGGCCCTCACCCCTTGAGCGTCTCCGTAACTATCGCTCCTCGGCCGGCGCCAGCCTGGCCAGCGCCTCTCCCAGCTCCGTGTAGGCGGTGGGATCAATCTCCCGGAACGGGACCGCGCGATACGCGATCGTTCCGTCCGGTCCCACCACGAAGAGATTGCGATTCGTCAACCCGGGCCGCGGCGCCAGCGCGCCGTACATCCGTCCCACGCCGAGGTCGGCGTCGCTCGCCATCAGGAACTGGAACTGATCGTCCCGCGCCCACGCCGCGAGCGTGTCCACCGGATCGGCGCTGATGGCGATGAGCACCACGTTCTGTCCGTCTTTGAAGAGCTGTGCGTACTGATCACGGTACGCATGCATTTGGATGGTTCAGCCCCGCGTCCTGGCGCGGAAGAAAAACGCCAGGACGACGGTCTTCCCCTTGAAGTCGCTCAGGCGAATGGGCTCCTTGAGCACGCCGTAGCGCGTGGCGCCCGGGAGCGAGAAATCGGGCGCCACCACGCCAATCTCGAGCGGCGGCGTTTGCTCTTGGGCGGGCGCGGCAGCGGCCGGCGGATTCTGAGCCGAGCCGCGGCTCGCGAGGAGCAACCCGCAAACGGCGGTTGTTGACAGCAATCTCATGGTGGCCTCGGGACGAGGTGCTGTACGACGGTCAGCCGCAGATTATGGCCGGTGGTTGGCGGCGTCAAACCCGTAGCCGGTTCCCCGGAGGCCATATGCTGGCTCGCGCGCTCGAGGCTCCGAGCGGGGCTCTCGTGGTGATTGATGACGGGTTGATCGAGCGGGCGCTGGCGGCCTCGCGCGCCAGCCCTCGCGGTCGGATCATCCTGCCGTTTCACCGCTCGCACGATGAGGTCTTTCACCGCATGCTGAACGCCATGCAGCCCGGCAGCTACGTCCAACCACACCGGCACGTCACGCCGCCCAAGGCCGAATCCATCCTGGTCGTGCGCGGCGCCATTCGGCTCGTCTCATTCACCAACGAGGGAGCGATCGAGCAACGACTCACCCTCCGTCCCGCCACGGGGCCGTGCGGCGCGGACGTACGGCCGGGCTTGTTTCACACGTTCTTTGCGCTCGAGCCGGACTCCGTGGTGTTCGAGGCCAAGCCCGGCCCGTACGAGCCCGCGTCGGACAAGGACTTCGCTTCCTGGGCCCCGCCGGAGGGGTCGGTCAACGCGCTGGACTATCTTCGGAGTATTGGAGGCCCGTCGGTGCTCCGTTAGATTGGGCGCACTTTCTAAACCCAGGACGCCAAATGAAGAAGACGTTAGTGCTTGCGGCCGTCATGGCCGTTACGGCGGCTGCGGCCGGCGCTCAGGGCTTGCCCATTTCCGTCGGCGTTCGGGCATCCACGCTGGGCCTGGGGGGCGAGCTGGCCCTCGGACTCACGGATCGCGTGGAGCTGCGGGGTGTGGGCAACTACTTCTCGCTCAGCCGGGATCTGGATCTGTCGGACACGCCGTTCAACATTGACCTCAAACTACAGAGCGCGGGCGCAATGCTCGACCTCTATCTGGCCGGGCCGCTGCGGCTCACGGCCGGTGGCATGTGGAATGGCAATAACCTCTCGGGAACGGCCACCGTCAGCGGCAGCGTGGACATCGGTGACTCTACCTACACGGCCGCGCAAGTGGGTCGCCTGGACGCCACCCTGGACTTCAAGAAGTTCGCCCCGTACGTCGGATTCGGTTTCTCGGGTCGTGGCCGGGTGAGCTTCTTCTTCGACCTGGGCCTGGTCCTGCAAGGATCGCCCGACATCACCTACGTGCCCACCACGACGCTCACCGGCGCGGCTCGGACCACGCTGCTGGCGGAAGTGGACAAGGAAGTCCAGCAGGTCGAAGACGACATCAGCTTCTTCAAGTACTACCCGGTAGTGGGCCTCGGATTGCGATTCAAGTTGAAGTAATGCCGCGGGTCAACGGCAGAGCGGCGGTCCCTGTCGCCTGGGTGACCGCCTCATCCGCCCGCGTCCAGCCGAACGACTACCCTACCGGCTCGACACGCGCGCCCCGGCGTTCAAAAACGCCACCAGTGCGGTGATCTCGCCGTGGTCGAGATCGAGATTGGGCATCTCGACCGGTCTCCCGCGGGATCCCAGGGTGGCTTGAGGATCCGCGAGCAGCCGCTCCAGATACTCCACAGGATAGTGGCGGGCTGTGAGTTCGGGTCCCACCGGCGATTCCGGGCCAGCTTGGACCGCCGCGTTGACGTGGCAGCCGACGCACCCCTTGGCCACGAACAAGCGGCGCCCCCGCTCCGCATCCGAGGTGACGGCTTCCGGGCGCGCACCCGGTGCAACGGCGAGGATGGGGAGCAGCGTGATCTCGCTCTTGCCGAAGCCGCTGTGGATGTTGACCGTCCATTCGCCGGGCTCAGGCAGCGTGAGGGCCGCGACGTATTGACCGGCCGCGCGTCCTCGCGTTGCCACCGCGGTCGCCTGGCGCCCGCCGAGCGTGGCGCGCACGCGGGGGGTCAAGTCGTTGAGCGGCGTGCGGCCGTGTTGTCGAATCGTGAACCTGAGGTCGCGTTTCTGCCCGGCCACGAAGTACTCGGGCAGGTCCTCCACGGTGATGGTCGCCCAGCCTCCGGGGTGAATGGCCAGGATGGGGACGAGCGCGAGTCCGCGCCAGATCTGCGACGTGCGCGTCATTGGATCCTCGGGGTCGGGTATGCCCCTAGGATGCCGGCCGGTCGGCGGTGGTTTGACTTGTGGCCCTATCGGACAATCCCGCGAACGGGGCGGCCGGGCATCCGTGACTCGTCCAGCTTTCCGTCCCGCACCACCGGGACGCCCTGTACCAGTACATGGCGCATCCCGGCGGACGAGAGAGCCGGTTCCTGATAGGTGGCGCGGTCCAGGACCGTGGCGGGATCGAACACCGCGAGGTCGGCCTCGGCGCCCACCTTGATCCGGCCCTTGTCTCGCATGGACGACACGCGGTACTCCAGCCGCCTGGCGGGCAGGTAGGACATCTTGCGGATTGCGCTCATCAGATCCAGCGCGCGTTGCTCCCGCACGTAGCGCCCGAGAACGCGCGCGTAGGTCCCGGCCGTGCGCGGATGCCCCTTGCCGCCCTCGACATGGCCGTCGCTCGCGATCATGGTGAGCGGGCTCGCGATCGCCATCCGAACCATGTCTTCGGTGTTGTTGTGCAGGATCACCATGCCGCCGTCCCGCCGGTACCGCTGGAAGGTCTCGCGCGTGAGCCGCTCACCCGTGCTCACCCACTGGAGTCCGCCGAACCAATCCGCCGGTCTGGACTCCCAGTCGCCGAACAGCGCCGATTGGATCTCGGTCATGCCGGCCGCGTAGGGATACGCTTCCGTGGTCACGTCCAGCTTCCGCGCCTGCGCCTCGGCCACGAGCTGGAGGGTGCGCGGCGTGGCGGATGTGCTGACGCTGTTCAGATGCACGATGTGCACCGGCGCGCCGGTGACGGCAGCCGCGGCGATCGCTTCTTCGAAACCCACCAGGGTATCGGCGTTGCCCCGCACGTGGATGTGCCCGGACGCACCGTACTTCGCCGCCACCCGGAACATCTCCAGGATCTCCCAGCGCGAGGCCGCGGGCGTGTAGGTGGGGCCGAAGCCCACGGCCACGGCGCCCCGCTGCAGGCCGCGCTCCAGTACCTGCTTCATGCGCTCGATCTGCTCCGGCGTCGCGGCGGCCGTGGCGCCCGGTCCGCTCGGCAGGAGTCCGGAGCCGGGATCGCCCATGACCGCCATGCGCGCCCGGATGTGCCCCACGCTCACGCCATAGTTGATCAGCGCCTTACCCTCGCGCGCAGCGTACCACGCGTCCACGTCCTCCGTCCCGACCTCCAACTCGAGCGCCGACGTAACGCCGTCGAGTGCCTGGAGCCGGTAGTTCTCGGCCGACTGGCCGTGGGCGTGGAGATCAATGAAGCCAGGCGCCACCACCAGTCCCGTGGCATCGAGCGTCAGGCGACCTTGCAGCGGTGACTCGCTGACTGCCCGGATGCGGTTCTCGACGATGCCAACGTGACGCACGGCGTCGAGCCGGCTCTCGGGATCCATCACCCGCCCGTTCGCGATGACGATGTCGAAGGTGGCAGGCGGCGGTTGTTGCGCTCGGACGTAGAGCGGCTGCGCGGTGATCGCGACGACGGCGACCAGGCGCAGTGCACGGCGGGCGCGCTGGGGAGGGACCGACAGGGGCATGCGGCGCTCCGGTTGCAGGGCGACCGAATGTAGTCGGTGCCGATCCAGGTCGCACGCCGCTCCCGCCCTCATGGGTGGGTGCCCCTCGCGTCCCGCTGCGACGTGCTCCGCCCCAGCGCCCACGCGGCGATACCCATCCAGACCCCGTTCACGAAGGTCGAGGGATAGGCGCCGTAGTACAGCGTGTTGAGCAACAAGAACGCTGCCCGCCGCATTGAGCCATTGATACGAGCGATCGCCGCCGGCCACCCGGCGGGTTGACACCATCCAGTACGCCATCAGCACCAGCGCGGCGCCGATCCAGCCGAGTCCGTCTGCAAGCGTTTTCATGCCCCATACTCGTTAAGTTTCCCCGCCCATGTCCACTCCCGGCGGGCAGCTTCCGGTCATCCTGCTCACGGTCTTCATTGACCTGGCGGGGTTCGGGCTCATCCTGCCGATCCTGCCCTACTACGCGCAGGCGTTTGGCGCCGGCGGGTTGGCATTCGGGGCTCTGATCGGCGTGTACTCCCTCATGCAGTTCATCGCCACCACCGTGCTTGGCAGACTGTCCGATCGCGTGGGCCGGCGGCCGATCCTGCTCGCGAGCATCCTGTTCAGCGCCGCCGGACATCTCACGTTCGCATTCGCCGGGAGCTACTGGATCCTGTTTCTCGCCCGGACGGTGTCCGGCTTCTCCGCGGGCAACATCTCCGTGGCGCAAGCGTACATCGCCGACATCACCAGCCCGGCTGAGCGCTCGCGCGGCATGGGGCTCATCGGCGCGGCGTTCGGGCTTGGGTTCATCGTGGGCCCCGCGCTGGGAGGGGTCGCCGGGCACTTCGGAGGCCCGCGCCTTGCTGGCCTGGTAGCCGCAGGGCTGTCCGTGGCCAACCTGATCTGGGCGTACCTCGTGCTGCGGGAGTCGCTCCACGCCGAGCACCGCGTGACGCGGCGCTTGTTCGACGCCGAGCATCTGGTCGCGGCAATGCGGGACGACCGGCTGCGCGCGTTGTTCGTGGTCTTCGGGCTGATCCCCTTCGGGTTCTCGGGATACATGGTGTCGCTGCCGCTCTTCGCCGCCAGCGCGCTGGGCTGGGGCGAGCGAGAACTGGGCGTGTTCTTCGTGATCGTCGGCGTGATGGCCGCGAGCGTGCAGGGCTACCT
>CAZVKD010000084.1:0-235 GCA_964627675.1 uncultured Gemmatimonadaceae bacterium | reverse complement strand
CTGGCGCGGCGGTTCGGCGATCGTCCACTCATGATCCTGGGCACGCTCGGCATGGCGTTTCCGATCGCGGCCGCGCCGTTCATGCGAAGCTCGGCGGCCCTGTACGCCTCCGTGCTCGTGCTGGCGTTCGCCAACAGCGCGTGCGCCCCGGCGCTCATGGGCCTCATCTCGACGCTGGCGGGCATAACGGAGCAGGGCGCCATGATCGGCGCCGCGCAGTCCATCTCCGCGCTGG
>CAZVKD010000083.1:0-11106 GCA_964627675.1 uncultured Gemmatimonadaceae bacterium | reverse complement strand
GGCGCGGCCGTGGTGGAGGTGGGGAGTTACCTGTCGCACGCGGGAACGGTGGCACGGGAGTACGGCATGCCGTGCGTGGTGGATGTGGCGGACTGCACCCACCGGATCGCGACCGGGGCGCGGCTCGAGGTGGACGGCGATCGAGGGCTTGTGCGCCTCCTGGACGACTCCGGGGCAGTCGGTTCATGACGACCGCGGCGGTGATTGCGGTGTTCCTGCTGGGTATGCACGTCGCCCTGCGGGCCGTGGCCGCCCTGTATCGCATCATTGATCTCTGGTACACGATCGGCACTGCGTACCCGCGAGTCATCCGTGGCATCGTTGGGTGGGTGGCCACGCTTGCGGTGGTCGGGCTCGCGCTGCCCGACTGGTTGCGGCCCGCGTTTCTCTGGGGCGCGGGGTCGTTCGTGCCGTTCTATCTCAGCCTGTACCTCATCCGGTATCCGCTGCTCAGGCCGCGCGGGCCGCGTACCGAAACCGGGGCGCGGCCTTAGATTCCCGGCCCATGAGTCGCCGGGTTGTCCTACTCGCCCTCGCACCGGTCCTCGCGCGCCCGGCCGCGGCGCCGGCCCAGACCCGGGCCGCGGGGCCGCCCGACTCCGCCGTCATCGCGGCCGCCCGCGATCTGATCCGCGCGGCCCGCTACTGCACCTTCGTGACCGTGCGCGAAGACGGCCAGCCCCAGGCCCGCGTGGTGGACCCGTTCGACCCGGAGAGCGACATGACGATCTGGATCGCGACCAACCCGGCGACGCGCAAGGTGAGCGAGCTGCGGCGCGAGCGCCGGGTCACGCTGCTCTACTTCGATCCCGCGGACCCGGGCTACGTCACGCTGATGGGCGACGCCGAGGTGGTGAGCGACCCAGCCGAGCGGGCGAAACGCTGGAAGCCCGAGTGGAAACCGTTCTATTCCGACGAAAACCGTGGCCCGGACTACGTCCTGATCCGCGTGCGCCCCCGGCGACTCGAGATCGTGAGCACCAAGCACCACCTGCTCAACGATCCCGTCACCTGGCGACCCGTCTCCATCGAGCTGCGGTAGCGCGTGGATTTCGTCGTTCTGCTCAAAGCCGCAATCCTGGGCCTGGTCGAGGGAGCGACGGAGTTCATCCCCGTCTCCTCGACCGGCCATCTCATTCTCGCCCAGCAGTGGCTCGGCTTCATCGGGGAGAAGGAGAACGCGTTCATCGTCGTCATTCAACTGGGCGCCATTTTGGCCGTCGTCGCGCTGTACCGGCGCAAGCTGCTGGCCGTTGCCACCCGATGGCCCAGCGACGGCGCCGCACGGGCACTGCTCGTGAACCTGATCGTCGCCACCATCCCGGCCGTGGTGATCGGCCTGCCCACCGAAGACTGGATCGAGACGCACCTGTTCAGGCCCGTGCCGGTGGCGCTGGCCCTGGCGCTCGGCGGCGTTGCCATTCTCCTGATCGAACGCCGGCGCCGGCCATGTTCGGTGGAGTCGGTTGACGCCATTCCCCTGGGCAAGGCGCTCCAGGTGGGCCTCATCCAGGTCCTGTCAATCGTCTTCCCCGGCGTGTCCCGCTCGGGGGCCACGATCATGGGCGGCCTGGTGGTCGGACTCTCGCGCACGGCGGCCACCGAGTTCTCGTTCTTTCTCGCCATCCCCGCCATGGCGGGCGCCGCAACCGTCAAGCTGGCGGGTGTGCGGGGCCTCATCAGCTGGGAAGATGTCCCTGCGTTTGCCGCGGGCTTCGCCGTGTCGTTCGTCTCGGCGCTCGTCGTGGTGAAGGCGCTGCTCGCCTTCGTGTCCCGTCGCTCGTTCGTCCCCTTCGCGTGGTACCGCATCGCCCTTGGTGGCCTGGTGCTCGCTCTGTGGAGCCAAGGCGGCAGCTGAGCCGTGACTCACCCCGCATGGACATTCGCCCCGCCGACGCCCGATGGGTGACCTGGCGGCGCTGGACCTCACCCTGATCGCGCTCTACGTGGCCGGCGTCACTGCGTGGGGCACGTGGCTTGGCCGCCGCCAGAAAGACTCGCGCGACTACTTCCTGGCCGACCACGCGATGCCGTGGTGGGCCGTCGCGTTCTCGATCGTGGCGACCGAAACCAGCGTGCTCACCTTCATCAGCGTGCCGGCCACGGCGTACACCGGCGACCTGTGGATGGTGCAGCTCACGATCGGCTACCTGCTGGGCCGCATCACCGTGGCGGCAATCCTGCTCCCCGGCTACTTCCGCGGCGAGCTGGCCACGGCGTACGCGCTGCTCGAGCACCGCTTCGGCGTGCTGGCCCGGCGCTTCGCCTCCCTGATCTTTCTCGTCACGCGAACCATCGCTTCGAGCGTGCGGCTGTTCGCCATTGCCATTCCCGTCCGCCTCATCGCCGGCCTGCCCTACTGGCTCGCGATCGCCCTCACCGGAACGTTCACGCTGATCTACACCTACTTCGGCGGGCTGCGCGCGGTCGTGTACGTGGACGTACTCCAGATGACGATCTACCTGTCGGGAGCCGTGGCCGCGCTCATGGTGCTCCTCCAGATCATCCCCGGCGGCTGGAGCGGCATCGTGGCCGCCGCCGAGCCGCTCGACAAGCTCAGGGTGTTTCATCTGGAGGGCGGCATGGTTGACGGCACGTGGATTCTCACCGGCATCATCGGCGGAGCGTTCCTGTCCATGGCCTCCCACGGCGTGGACCACCTCATCGTGCAGCGGATGCTGGCGGCTCCGTCGCTCAAAGACGCGCGAAAGGCGCTGGTGTCGAGCGGCGTGTTCATCATCGGGCAGTTCGCGCTGTTCTTGATTGTCGGCGTGGGCATCTACGCGTACTACCAGGGCAGGTCGTTCGCCACGCCGGACGAGATCTTTCCCAGTTTCATCATGGAGGGACTGCCCGCAGGGATCAGCGGACTGGTGATCGCCGGACTCTTGTCGGTGGCCATGTCGTCCGAAGCCTCGGCGATCAACTCGCTGGCGTCGGCGCTCACGCTCGATCTGTACGGGCCGCTCACCGGCCGGAGCGGCGATCAGGCGCACCTGCTGCGCGCGGGCAAGGTGTTCACGCTCATTGTGGGCGCGGCGTTGATCGTGGGCGGCACCCTGTTCCAGTTCGCGCAGCAAGGAACACCGGTCGTGGTCGTGGCCCTGAACATCGCCTCATTCACCTATGGCGGACTCCTCGGGGCCTTCCTGCTCGGTGTCCTGTCCCGCCGCGCGGACCAAGCCGATGCCGTCGCCGGCATGGCCGCCGCCGTCGTGCTCATGACGGTGCTGTGGGCGTCGCAGCAGTTTGGCGTGATCGAGAAGCGGGTCGATCCACTGTGGTTTTCCCTGATCGGCTCCGCCATTACCTTGGGCGTTGGCGTGGCGAGCGCACGGCTTCGAGAACGACGGCGCGTCCCCCAGGGAAGGGTGGGGCCATGAACGAGCATCAACTCACGGTTCAGCGACTCAATGCCTTCGCCCGCGTCCAGGCGATTTACGCCGGCGAGGCCACGTGGGACGACTTCCTCGCGCAGTTTGCCGATACGGACGACCCGCCCATCGCCGATCTGGTTCGCCTGCTGCGCCTCGAGCCCGAGCCCAGTGGTCCGTCGGCCGTGCGCGACTCCGCTTATCGGGCCTATCGCGCGGCCGTCGAACGAGCCGTCACGCGGCTCGAAGCGGCGGCCGGCACTCGGGGCTGACGCGGGAATGTCCCTCGAGACCTGGGAACTTCTCAGCTACGCCGTCACCGTCGTGGGGCTGCCGCTGGCGATCCTGGTGTTTCTTTACGAGCAAAAGAAGGCACGTGAGAACGAGGACGAGGAGATCTATCAATCGCTGTCAGACAACTACCAGGATTTCCTCAAGGTGGCGCTCGCCAACCCGGACCTTCACCTCTTTTCCGCCGCCCCCACGCTGCACCTGACGGATGAACAACGCGAACGCATGATGATCGTCTTCAGTATGCTGATATCACTGTTCGAACGAGCGTACCTGCTCCTCTACGCCACCGACCTCTCTCCCAAAGAGTTGCGTCGCTGGGCCTCCTGGGAGGATTACATGCGCGAGTGGTGCAGTCGGGAGGACTTCCGAACCTGCCTGCCCGAATTGCTCAAGGGGGAAGACCCGGACTTCGTGGCGTACATCCGCACGCTCGCGGCCGCCGAGTCCGTCCCCTGACCGATCAGTCCAGCGCCGCGCCCGGGTCTTCGCGGCGCCCGACCTCCGCGAACCCTCCGACCGAGACTAGGCCCGCGGCAGCTCTTCCAGTCGTGCCACCGCGCGCCGGAGATGAGGAATGACGATAGACCCGCCCACCACCAGGGCCACGGCGAACGTCTCGAACAGCTCGGCATCCGTGGCGCCCTCTTCGCGGCAGCGAATCAGGTGATACGTGATGCAATCGTCGCAGCGCAGCGTCAGCGACGCTACAAGACCCAAGAGTTCCTTCGTCTTTCCGTCCAGCGCCCCGGGCCGATAGGTCTGCGTGTCGAGCGCAAAGAACCGCTTGATGACCAGATTATCCGCCGCGAGAATCGCGGCGTTCATCTTCTCGCGGAAATGACGGAATTCCGCCAGACTCTGCGCCGGTTCACTCATGGTTTCACCTCACTCGAGCCGGCAAGAGGGCGAAAGGCACGAAGGGCAGGACTGCAGCCTGCCCTTCCCGTCGCTCATCGCGATGCCCCGCCAATCTCGCGCTCGTCCCCTAGTGATGCCACCTCATCGCTTCGTCCGCGAGCCGGGGGCTCACCATGGGAAAGGACCGTGCGAACCACCCGTACGCGAGCAGGAACAGCCCCAGGAATCCCACGGTGACCCCCACTTCCGGCAGTCCGAACTCGGGCCCGTGCTCCGTGAGGGACGGCTGCACCAACAGGTAGCGCTCGAGCCACATCCCCACGAGGCTCACCGTCACGAACACCGTGAACGTGAACGGCGTGATCTTGGACTTCACCCAAATGAGGCCCCAGAACGGAAGGAGGAACACCATCAGCCCCACCAGCACCGCAATCGGACGCCACTCGCCCCACATGCGGTAGAACGGGAACGCGGTCTCGTCCGGAAGGTTCCCGTACCACTGCACCAGGAACTGACTGAACATCAGGTAGGCCCAGAAGACCGACAGGCCGAACACCAGCTTGCCCAAGTCGTGGAATTGCTGGCGACCGATGAGAGCCTGGAGCTGCAGGCGGCGGCGCCAGTAGACCATCATCAGGCCGAGCGTCGTGAGCCCGGTCAGAAACGCACCCATGAAGAACCACCAGCCGAAGAGCGTGCTGTACCAGTACGGCGCGAGCGACATGACCAGGTCGAACGCGATCAGCGTGAAGAGATAGCCGTACAGCACGAGCAGCAACGGCGCCAGTCGATTCAGTCGCCGCTCATTCGCCGCCATCTCCTCCGGCGTGCCCGTGAAGCCGCCGCTCACCCGGGCGTACAGGTCGCGTCGATCCTCGGGTACGTGGCGGCGGAGCGCGACGAGGTCCGGCCGGAGGTTGTGCATGACGTAGGCGATCGCCACGCCGAACACGATCAGCAGGGACACGAGGTCTCGCCAGAACACCCAGGACGTCGTGAGCCACGGCCCGCGGGCCGGCGTCGGGTGGTCAATCCAGGGGAACAGGTAGTGGCGGCCCAGGAACAGCGCCAGAAACGCGAGGAGCGAGATCGGGAGGAACGCGGCACCGGCCTCGGCAAAGCGCACGATGGGGCCGGCCCAGGCGCCTTTGCTCACGCGATACGCGGCGGAGAATACCACGCCGCCCATGGCGAGTCCGGTGAAGAACAAGAAATTGACGTGATAGGCTCGCCACGCGCGGGCGGGATCGTCGCCGGCCACGAACGTGGCGAAGATCGCCAGCCCGAGCACCGCGAGCAGCGCTCCGCCCCGCACCAGCGACTGCGCCGGGGCAGCCGCCGCCCGGCGATAGGCCTCCTCGTTCCCCGCGGCCCCCGTGGCCGCCGGATGCGCGCTCATCGGGTCACTCCCTGCAGCACCCGCACGTAGTTCACGATGTGCCAGCGATCCTCGCGACTCAGCTTGCTGCGGTATTCCGGCATCAGGGCGCCGAACCCGTTCGAGATGACGGCATACATCCAGCCGTCGCTGCGGGCGCGCATCCGCGGTTCCGTAAGATTGCGCACCGTGTTGGCCAGGGCCGGCGCCACCGGGCCGTTGCCCAGGCCCTCGGGGCCGTGACACACCTGACAGTAGATCTGATACCGGTCGCGGCCGCGCTCGAGCGACGCGGCCGTCCTCTGCGTGGGATTCTGGAGCCGATGCAACGCCGCCTCGTTTGCCGGCAGCGCGGGCGGCACCACCTCGGTCCCGGTGATGGGCACGGTGCCGGGCACGGGGCCCGGGTGCGCCACGCGATACGGCTCGATCGCGATGCTGCGCTTCATGACCGAGAACCACGGCACCGCCGAGATCGCGTCGTCCGGCGAGGGGAAGCGCTGCCACTGGTCGCGGGTGCAAGCCGTGAGCCCGAGCACCAGGAGCAGCCACACCATCGGGATCGGACGAACGGGCACGATCGGGGACGAGCGACCAGGGCCGATCTGCCCCGATCGCCGCCGATCGCCCCCGATCGCCGCTGATCGTCTATCAGCCCTCAACCCGCACCTCCGCCGCCCCCGCCGTCTGCAACAGTTGCTGCACCGCAGCCCGCCGCTCCGGAGCGCAGGGCACGAAGACCCCGATCTCGTCATCCGTAAATCGCGGGTCGTAGGCCGCCGCCCGGTGAGTACGCCAGGAATGGAAGATCAGCCCCACGATCGTCGCCAGGGCCCCCAGCAGAATCGTCAGTTCGAACGCGATCACCACGTAGGGCGGAATCGAGCCGAGTGGCTTCCCCCCCACCACGATCGGGTAGTCGTAGGACATCCACAGCGTCATGGCGAACCCCGAGGCGCAGCTGGTGAGCCCGCCGATCAACGTCCACAACCGCACCGGGCTCACCCGGTGTCCCACCGCATCCGAGATCTCGTGGTTCGGGGCCGGCGTGTACACCGTGAAATCCCGATAGCCCATCTCCTTCAGCGACCGAATGGCATGCGCCGCCGCGTCAATGTGGCGGAACGCCGCCAGCACGCCGCCCGGGCTCCCGTTCACGCGTGCGCTCGCTCCCGCCGGGGCATCGGAATGATCTCCTTCACCTCGGCGATGGACACCATGGGGAAGTTCTTGGCGAACAGCAGGAACCACATGAAGAACCAGCCGAAACTGCCCGCGAGAATGGACCAGTCCACCCAGGACGGCGTATAGTGGCCGTGCGCGTACGGCTCGTACTCGTACGATAGCGACACCACGATGATGACGAACCGCTCGAACCACATGCCCAGGTTGATGAACAACGAGAGCACGAACATCGCCGGGATGCTGCGGCGCACCTTGCGGAACCAGAGCAGCAGCGGCAGGAAGGCGTTGCAGATGATCATGGTCCACGTGGCCCACCAGTACTCGCCGAACGCGCGGTTGTAGAACGCCGCCCGCTCGTAGGGGTTCCCGCTGTACCAGGCGATGAAGTACTCCATGCCATACGCGTACCCGATGATCATCCCGGTGAGCAGGACCAGCTTTCCGAGGTTCTCGACGTGGTCCTCGTGGATGTAGCGCTCGACGTTGAACGCCTTGCGCAGCGGCACGATCAGCGTGATCACCATCGCGAGGCCGGAGTAGATCGCGCCGGCCACGAAGTACGGCGCGAAGATCGTCGTATGCCAGCCGGGCACGATGGACATGGCGAAGTCCCAGGACACCACGCTGTGCACCGAGAGCACCAGGGGTGTCGCGAGGGCGGCAAGATAAAGGTAGGCGCGCAGGTAATGGCGCCACTGCTGGTCCGTCCCTCGCCACCCCACCGCCACGAACTCGTACAGCTTCTTGCGCCAGCCGGTCATCTTGTCCCGCGCCGCAGCCACGTCGGGGATCATCCCGACGATGAGGAACAACGTGCTGACGGTGAGGTACGTCGTGACCGCGAACACGTCCCACAAGAGGGGCGACTTGAAGTTCACCCACAGCTGGCGCTGGTTGGGATATGGAATCAGCCAGTACGCGTACCAGATCCGGCCCACGTGGATCAGGGGGAACAGCCCGGCCGTGAGCACGGCGAACACCGTCATCACCTCGGCGGTGCGATACACGGCCGTGCGCCACGCCGAACGAAACAGATACAGCACCGCGGACACCAGCGTGCCGCAGTGCGCGATGCCCACCCAGAACACGAACGTAGTGATGTACACGCCCCACATGACCGGCGGCGCGTAGCCCGCGACGCCCAACCCGAAGCGGATCTGGTACAGCAGCGCGAAGATGCCCCACCCCAGCACCGCCAGCACCAACCCGAACACGATGTACCAGGTCCGGCCCGGCTTCCCCAGCGTCGCGACGATATCGCGCGTGATCTCGGCGTACGTCGGGGTTGGGCGGGCGGCGGCCGGGGTCTCCGGATGGGCGAGCGTGGCCATGGGCCTCAGGCCTCCACCACGTTACGCACCTTGGCGAGATACACCACGCCCGGCTTGGTATTCAGGTCCTCCAGCACGTGATAGGCTCGCGGGTCGGCCGCGAGCTGCGCGGCCCGGGAATCCGGACTCCGCAGATCACCGAAGACGATCGCATCCGCGGGACAGGTTTGCTGGCAGGCGGTACGGATCTCTCCATCCCGCACCAGCCGATCCTCCATCCGCGCCTGATGCTGCGCCCCGCGGATCCGTTGCACGCAGAAGGTGCACTTTTCCATCACGCCCTTGGAGCGCATGGTCACGTCGGGGTTCAGCAGCAAGTGCAGCGGCTCCGGGAACGCGAACGTGCGCGGATCCTCCGGCGCCTGGTAGTCGAACCAGTTGAAGTACCGAACCTTGTAGGGGCAGTTGTTCGAGCAATACCGCGTGCCGACGCAGCGATTGTACACCTGCCCGTTCAACCCGTCCGGCGTGTGGTAGGCCGCGAAGACGGGGCACACGGGTTCGCACGGCGCGTTGGCGCAGTGCTGGCATAACATGGGCACGACGCGCGTCTCGAAGGGGTGCTCGCCGCCCCCCTCGAAATACCGCTCGATCCTGAGCCAGGACATCTCGCGCCCGCGCTGGACCAGCTCCGGCCCGACGGTGGGGATGTTGTTCTCCGAGTGGCAGGCGGTGACGCAGGCGCTGCAGCCGGTACAGCGACTGAGATCGATCACCATTCCCCATCGGGGGTGCTCCCCGGCGTAGTTGCCGCGATTCGCCCACTCGCGTCGCTGGGCTTCCTCCCACGCCTGGAGCACGTCTTCGATGTGCTCCGGCACCGGCGCGGCCGCATGCGCCGCATGTTCCTCTTCGCCCACGTCGCCGCGCATCGCGGCGAGCGTCCTTGCCCGCGCGATCCCGCGGCCCAGCTGCCGCGGGGTTCCTTCGGCCTTCGGCAGTCGGACGTGATCCCCGCTCGGGCGGATCTCCACTCCCGCATAGTGGGCCACGCCGCCGAATGCCGTGGCAGCGGCCGGAAGCAACGAGTACGCGTTGGCACCGCGTCCTTGAGCGTACCGGCCGAAGGCGGTGTGCCCCTGCCCTGTGGGCACTGCCGCCACTCCAGGACGCACGCCTTCGTAGAGGTAGGCCGGCGCCGTGATAGACCCGGTCTCGGAGGTCAGCTCCACCACGTCCCCCTCGGCGATCCCGAACTCGGCCGCGGTCTCGGGGTGCAGCTCCACCCACGTCCCCCACGTGATCTTGGTGACGGGGTCCGGCAGCTCCTGTAACCACGGGCGATTCGCGCCACGCCCGTCGTGGAACACCGGGGAGGGATACGCGATCAGCGTGAGGCGATCCGCCGGCGCATCCCACGGGGCCACCGACAGGCGGCCGGCCGCGGCCCCCAGGGTTGCGCGTGCCGGCGTCCGCGGGACGGTCCACACACCGCCCCGCTGCAACGACTGCGTCCAGAACGCCTCGAAGTCGCCAGCCGCGCCCACCTCGCGCTGCACGCCGCGCCACGCATCCCGCAGATAGTCCTTGAAGCTGGCAGCCGCCAACCGCGCGGCAACGCGCCCGCTGAGTCGCTGCGCCAGATCGAGGAGCACATCGCCGGTCTGCCGGGTGTCGAACACCGGCTGCATCACCGGCTGCTGGAGCCCGCGGACGCCGGGCGAAGCCACCACGTCGTTCCACTGCTCGAGCGGATCGTGATCCGGCAGGATCAGGTCGGCCAGCTGGGCAGTCTCGTCGAGGAACCGGGAGAAGCTCACCTTGAACGGCACCTGCCGCAGCGCCGCCGCGAATCCGAGGGCGGCGGGGGACGCGTACGCCGGGTTCGCGCCATGAACGAAGAGAACGCTGACCTGTCCGCCCCGCATGGCCTCGACCAGCTGCACCAAGCGGCCGTATCCGCCGCGCGCCGCGCCGCCCGCGCTCGCCGCCACGTGAACCGTGCGACCCACGTTCCCCGCGACGTAGTTCAGTACCAGCGCCGCCGCCGCGGTCCCATGCGCCTGTTCGTGATGGGTGCCGACGCCACCCGGCAGGGCCACGCTCGCACCGGCGGCGAACTCCCGCGCCAGCCGCTCGATCGTTTCGGCGGGGACGCCGCATCGCGCGGCCACCGCACCGGGAGCGTGCTGCTCCAGCAGCGGCCGCAGCCGGGCGACATCCGGCGCCTGCGGCACCAGTCGCTCGGTCAAGATCACGTGCGCCATGGCCAGCGCCAGCAGGCCTTCCGTGCCTGGCACCGGTGACACCCACTCGTCGGCGTTCATGCCCGTGAGACTGAGCCGCGGCTCCACGTGCACGAACTTGCCCATCCGCCCGTCGCGATACCCGTGCGACTGCACGAAGCCACGCGTGAGCGCCATCGGGCTCAACCACGTCTCCAGGAAATCGGCGCCGAACGAGATGATGTATCGGGCCGCACCCAGATCGAAGCTCGGCACGCCCTCGACGCCGAACACCTCTCGCGATGCATGGCGCAACGCTTCGGACCCGAACGGCTCGTACACCACCCGACCGGTGGAGCCCAGCGCGGCCAGCCAGTCGTCCACCAGGCTGTCGAAACTGCCGGACTCCGCGCCGGTCACGAACCACGCCGCCGCGCCCTGCCCTGCCCCGAGCCGTTCCGCCACGCGAGCCAACGCATCGTCCCACGTGATCGCCTGGAACGTCCCGTCGGCCGCGCGCG
>CAZVKD010000082.1:0-11191 GCA_964627675.1 uncultured Gemmatimonadaceae bacterium | reverse complement strand
GTCGCCCCGTCGCGTCACCAGCATGAGCACGGCGGCCACCAGCGCCAGCGCCGCGAAGACGGCCGTCAGCGTTCGGGCGCTCACCAGGCTGGAGACGAGGGCGCCCGTCAGCGAGCCCGCCATCATCCCGCCGCCGAGTGTCGTGACCAGAGTGCCCCGAACCGGCCGGTGGTGGAGGTGGCCCAGCAACCCGGCGAGACCCGCTGCCGCCACCTGCGCCATCGTGATGCCCGAAACGGTGTGGATGTCCAGCGCGGGTTGGCCCAGCAGCGGCGGGACGTACAGGAGCAGCGGGATCATGATAATGGCCCCGCCCACGCCGACCATCCCCGCGGCGATCGCCCCCGCGAACCCGAGAGCCATGAGCAAGGCGTCGGCCTTGGCGTGGTAGAGGGCCAACAAAAAGGCGGCGAGCCATGCCGCGGTGAGGGTGGGCACCGGGCCGGACGCCGCGCGCAATGCCGCAGCCAGGGGACTGGCGGCCTCGGAGAGGTGCTCGGTGTGGGCCGGCGCTGGCGGGTCGGGACTTGCGGACATGGGGCGGAGGCAATCTACTACCCGGGCCCTGTTTGCGGATTCTCCACGTGACGGCAGCCCTCCAAACGACTCCTGCCGCCGCTCGGCGCCTGTGGGCCAAGGGCATTGACCATACGCGCTGCATCGGCTGCCACGCGTGCACCACGGCGTGCAAATCGGAGAACCAGGTTCCACTCTCCGTAACGCGCACCTACGTGAAGCACGTGGACGTGGGAGAGTTCCCCGCCACGCGCCGCGCGTTCCAGGTCACGCGGTGCAATCAATGCGAGGACGCCCCCTGCGTGACGGCTTGTCCCACCGCCGCGATGTACCGCCGGCCCGACGGCATCGTGGACTTCGACAAGGCCGTGTGCATCGGCTGCAAGGCGTGCATCGCCGCGTGCCCGTACGACGCGATCTTCATCAACCCCGAGGACCACTCGGCCGAGAAGTGCAACTTGTGCGCGCACCGGATTGACATGGGGCTGGAGCCGGCCTGCGTGGTGGTGTGTCCCACCGAGGCGATCCTGGTGGGGGATCTCCATGACCGACACTCGCCCGTGGCGCGGATGGTGCAGCGTGAAGGCGTGACCGTTCGGCGGCCGGAGAAGGAGACCCGCCCCAAGCTGTTCTACCTGGGAGCGCACCAGGCGACGCTCGATCCGCTCGCGGCGCAGCGCCCGAGCGGTGGGCTGTTCATGTGGAGCGAGCAACCAGACGGATCGCGGCAGGTGACGTCGGGACATCCGGGGCGAGCCAACAGCGCTGCGGCCGCCGTACTGTCCTACGACGTGGCGCACGGCGCGCCCTGGGATTGGCGGGTGAGCCTCTACACGTGGACCAAAAGCATCGCCGCGGGCGCCTACCTCGTGGCCACCGCGCTGACGCTGCTCGGCGTGGGTGAGGCGACGGGCGCGCTGGCGCGCTGGGTCGCGCCGCTGGTGTCGGCGGCCTTCCTGGCCGTGACCGGCGGGCTGCTGATCTGGGATCTCGAGCATCCCCGGCGATTCATTCTGATCTTCACACGCCCGCAGTGGAGGAGCTGGTTGGTCCGCGGCGCGGTGATCATCACCGCGTACGGCGCGCTGCTCGCGGCGCACCTCGCGGCCTCCTGGGTCGGACTCCCGAAGGCGCAGCGCGCGATGGCGTGGCCGGGCATCGCGCTGGCGATCCTCACGGCGGTCTACACCGCCTACTTGCTCGCGCAATCCCGGGGTCGCGACCTCTGGCAGAGCGCGCTGCTGCCACCGCACCTCTTGGTGCAGGCTGTGCTGGCCGGTTCCGCGGCGCTGTCGCCGCTGGCCGCGCTTGCGCAGCCGGCCGTGCTCGATCACCTCCTGGGGGTTGTGGCGGCCAGTTGCGCGGCGCACCTCCTGTTGGTTGCCGGCGAGGTGACACTCACGCACGCCACCGCGCACGCCCGCCTGGCGGTCGGCGAGATGACCGCAGGTCGCTATGCCCAGTGGTTCTGGGCCGGTGGCGCGATGGTCCTGGCGGGTGTCGCGGCCCCGTGGCTCGGCGTGGGGGTCGTACCGCTCGCCCTCGCCGGGCTGCTGGCCCATGAGCACGCCTACGTGCAGGCGGGGCAGGCCGTGGCGTTGGCGTGACTGAGCGGCGGGCCGGATGGACGCCGTGGCGCGAAGGAAGAAAGATGGAGAGAGCGGTGAAGTGGCACTGATGGCCGGTCCCTGATTGCCGCTGCCGAAGGGAGACCGATACGCGATGGCCGAGCGCGCCGAACAAGATCAACCGGTGTACCCCGGGCCCAGTGGTGCGGGGTTAGCTGCGTTTCCACCCAAGGAGCGGTGGGATGATTGGGTGGAACTGGATCCCTCGGCGTGGCCCCGTCGGGTGGAGCGTCACTACGCGTTGGTGCCTACGACCTGCTTCAACTGCGAGTCGGCGTGCGGGTTGCTGGCGTACGTGGATCGCACCACGGGTGCCATCCGCAAGCTCGAAGGAAACCCCGAGCATCCCGGGTCACGGGGGAGGAATTGCGCCAAGGGCCCCGCAACGCTGAACCAGATCACGGATCCCGATCGCATCCTGTATCCGTTGAAGCGCGCCGGGAAGCGCGGCGAGGGGAAGTGGGAGCGTGTGTCGTGGGAAGAGGTGCTCGACGCGCTGGCCGGTCGGATTCGCCGCGCCATCAGGGAAGGCCGGGGTAACGAAATTATGTACCATGTGGGGCGCCCTGGCGAAGACGGCTTTGCCGAGCGCATCCTCGCCGCCTGGGGCGTGGACGGGCACAATTCCCACACCAACGTCTGCTCGTCCAACGCGCGCGCGGGCTATCACTTTTGGATGGGCTTCGATCGGCCCAGCCCCGACCATGCGAACGCGAAGGTCATGCTGCTCGTCTCGTCGCACCTGGAGACGGGGCACTACTTCAATCCGCACGCGCAGCGCGTGATGGAAGGCAAACACCACGGGGCGAAGCTCATCGTGTTCGACACGCGGCTCTCGAACACGGCGACGCACGCCGATCACTGGCTTGCGCCGTACCCGGGCTCGGAACCCGCGATCTTCCTGGCCATCGCCAACTATCTGATCCAGCACGATCTCTACGACCGCGAGTTCGTGCGCCGCTGGTGGAACTGGGAGGAGTACCTGGCGGCGGAGCAGCCCTCGGCCGAGCGATCGTTTGCGAGCTTCGAGCGAATCCTGAAGGGCGTCTACCGCGAGTTCACCATGGAGTTCGCGGCGAGCGAGTCCGGGATCGAGGCGGACCGGCTGGAGGAGGTAGCCAGGGTGGTCGCCTCCGCGGGCAGGCGACTGGCGTCGCACAACTGGCGCAGCGCCGGCGCGGGCAATGAAGGCGGCTGGCAGGTGGCCCGCACCCTCTTTCTCCTCAACGCGCTGCTGGGCGCGGTCGCGACCCCGGGCGGGACCTACCCCAACGGCTGGAACAAGTTCGTGCCGCGGCCCATGTACCTGCCGCCGCACCCCAAAACATGGAACGAACTCACCTGGCCGCAGGAGTATCCGCTGGCGCTGCACGAGCTGTCCTTCCTGCTCCCCCACTTCCTGAAAGAAGGCCGCGGCAAGCTCGACGTGTACTTCACGCGGGTCTACAATCCGGTCTGGACCAACCCGGACGGGTTTTCCTGGATCGAGGTATTGACCGATGAATCACTGGTTGGGCTCCACGTGGCGCTGACGCCGACGTGGAGCGAAACGGCCTACTTCGCCGACTACGTACTGCCGATGGGTCACGGGTCCGAGCGACACGACCTGCACTCCTACGAAACGCACGACGCGCAGTGGATCGGGTTTCGCCAACCGGTGCAGCGAGCGGCTGCCGAACGAACCGGCCGGTCCGTGGCCGATACCCGCGAGGTGAACCCGGGAGAAGTGTGGGAAGAGAACGAGTTCTGGATGGAACTGACGTGGCGGGTGGACCCGGACGGGTCCATGGGCATTCGGCAATACGTGGAGTCCAAGCGCCACCCCGGCCGCCGCCTCAGCGTGGACGAATACTACGCGCACATCTTCGAGCACTCGGTTCCCGGTCTTCCGGAAAGGGCACGCGCGCTGGGGCAGTCGCCGCTGGACTACATGCGCCGGCACGGCGCGTTCGAGATCCGCCGCGCCGTTGGCGCCGTGCACGAAGAAGAGGTGCCGGCCGTCGAGCTGGAGGACGTGCGCGAGTACTCCTTCGGGCGGGTGTACACTGGGGCCGCGCGCCCTGCCGGACCGAACATCGTGCCGCAACCCGCGCCCGACGGTGACGCCGAGGGACGCCGCCCGGTAGGGGTGCGGGTGGACGGGAGGATCCTGCGCGGCTTCCCCACGCCGAGCGGCCGGCTCGAGTTCTACTCGTCAACGCTCGCCGCGTGGGGCTGGGCACACCAGGCCATTCCATGGTATCCCAAGAGCCATGTGCATCCGGAGCGCCTGCGCGACGGTGACATGCCCCTCATCTCCACGTTCCGTCTGCCGGTTCACATCCATACCCGCAGCGCCAACGCCAAGTGGCTGGACGAAATCGCCCATACTAATCCGCTGTGGATTCACACGACCGACGCGGGGCGGCTCGGGGTGCGCACCGGGGATCTCGTGCGGGTCGAGACGGAGATCGGCTATTTCGTAGTGCGCGCGTGGGTGACCGAAGGCATCCGGCCCGGCGTGGTCGGGTGCAGTCACCACATGGGGCGCTGGAGGCTGGACCGTGCAGGGCAGCGGCAACTGATGGCGACCGTGGCGCTCCGGCGCGATGGGTCGAAGTGGCTCCTGCGGCGAACTGCTGGCGTGGAGCCCTACCAGTCCACCGATCCCGACACCAGCCGCATCTGGTGGCGGGATGCGGGCGTCCATCAAAACCTGACGTTCCCGGTGCATCCCGATCCTGTTTCGGGGCAGCACTGCTGGCATCAGGCCGTGCGGGTGCGGGCCGCGGAGCCGGATGACCGACAGGGCGACGTCGCCGTGGACACGGCGAAGGCTCATCAGGCCTACAGGAACTGGATCAGCCGGGCGCGGCCGGCGCGCCAGTACTCGCCCGACGGCACCCGCCGCCCCTACTGGCTTCTCCGACCACTGAAGCCCGAGAGGCAGGCCTACCGCCTGGGCGCGGGCTGATCCGGGACAGGCCGGCGTCACCGTTCACGCGCTCAACCCTGATCGGCGATCTCGCGGTGAACGGGAGCGTGGAGTTGCCACTCGCAAACGCCCGGCCCCAAGCAGCTCCCGGAAAGTCTTCGCCGAGCGTCACTCGCCGAGCTGGGTGGGCGCGAGCGTGAACGGATTCACGACCCGAACGCCGCCCAGATCCTGCCCGTCCTGGAAATCCTCGGACAGGAGATAGGGGCAGTCGGCAGCCTGTGCGGCACTGACGATCAGCGCGTCCCACCACGGCAACCCGTAGCGATCCTGGACAAGCCACGCGCTCTCCATGAGCGGGGCGTCTATCGGCACCGGGCGCCAGGCGTTGAGCGCCCTCACGTCGCGGCGCGCGGCGGCCGCGTCCATCCCCGGGTGCAGCTTCGCGGTGACCGTAACGTAGAACTCCTTGAGAACCTGGAAGCTCAGCCGGCCATCACGGGTTCGCCACAGATGGTCCATCCACTGATGAGCGACCGTCTGCTTCTCGCCCGCGGCCGCATCCCGCGCGTAGACCAGTACGTTGGTGTCAACGAAGACCGGCACGCTCATGCAGCTCCTCACGCCGAGGGTAGCGCTCAGCGGGCCCTCGCAGTGGCTGGGCCTCGGCGGCAAGGTAAGTCCGCCGCGCGGCGTCGTAGGCCAAGTCCTGGCGCATGGCCTCGAGGAGCATCTTCCCCACCAGCCGGGACACGCTGGTGTTCAGCTCTGCCGCTCGCACCCGGGCCCATTTGGCCACCCGCTCTTCCAGGGTAATGGTGACGTTCTTCACGACACGAAGTTAGTGTAACACGAGAATCGTGTCAATCGGCGAGTGTGGGGAACAGGCGACCAGAATCATGACTGCAGCGAGTCCCGTGTGCCGGCGGCCGGAATGGTCCGCGTGGGGCCGGAGACTGGGGGAAGGATCCGGCGCATTGCGGGAACTGGTGGGGCAGCATTGACGGCGGGCAGGGGTGCTGGGCGACCGCTCCGAGACACTACTAAGAGCCTTTCGTAGCCGAGAGTGGACACTTCCCACAAGCCGCTGGTTTGTTCTAACTATTGGATTACCATCGCGTTAGCAAGGTTAGTGACGTGGCACACATTTCGCTGGCGTTGAGTGCGCAGGCCATTCCGTATTTCTTGAGCAGGAGGCACCATGGCTACCGTCCAGCACAGCATCACGCGCTGGCTCATACTGGCAGTCGTGGCGCTCACCCCTGGGCTTGAGGCGCAGGAGCCGATCATTCGGCGCCCACCGCAGGGCGGTCGCGGGTTCCTGTTTCGCGCGCCGCGCGTCTCGGTGGGACTGAATGGCGGGTTCAACCTGCGGAGCGGGCGCAGCGACGTGTTCGAGTTCTTCACCGACACCCTCACGCTGAAGCTCAGGAACCTGTACGCGTTCGGCTTGGCGGGCGAGATCGCGATTACGGTGGCGGAACCGGTGGACCTGGTCTTGAGCGGGGGTCACGCGCGCCGCCGTGCCGCCTCGGAGTTCCGCAACTACGTGGATCAGAACAATCTTCCCATTACACAGACGACCATGCTGGCGACCACGCCTCTCTCCGCCGCGGTGCGTTGGTATTTCGCGCCCCGGGGCCGGCAGATCGGCCGCTTCGTGTGGATCCCCTCGCGCCTACGGCCGTATGCCGGCGTCGGGGCCGGAATGGTGCGATACGAGTTGGAGCAGGAAGGCTCGTTCGTGGATTTCACCGACTACTCGATCTTCGATGACCGGCTGACGTCGGCCGGGTGGGCCTTGATGGGCCTGGTCATGGCGGGGGCTCACTATAGTTTGGGGACTCGCGTCTTCCTGAGTACCGATGCCCGTTACTCCAGAGCGAATGCCGAGCTTCGCCGGGACTTCTCTTTCGCGGACGGGATAGACCTGAGCGGTTTCGCATTCTCGGCGGGCCTGCATTTGCGCCTCTAGCGGAGCGGTTGCCATGATAAGAAAGACCGACGTAATGCTGGCAGTGGCCCTGGGGATCTCGCTGGCGCCCGCGAGCCTGGGGGCGCAGCAGGTGCTGGACTCGCGATGGCGTCCCTGGCTGGGGTGCTGGCGTGGCGGCGCTGAGAGCGAGTCGCTGGACATCGTGGTATGTGTGCGCCCCTCGCCGGATGACAACGGGGTTGAAATCGCCACGATCGAGAACGGGCAGGTGGCCTCGAGCCGGATCATCGTGGCCGACGCCGGGCGCCATCCCATCGCCGATGAGGACTGCTCGGGCTGGCAGAGCGCCGCGTTCTCGGCGGACGGGCGGCGGGTGTTCCTGAGGTCCGAGCTGACGTGCGCCGATAACCAGCGCCGCACCGGGTCGGGCATCATGGCGATCGCCTCGCCTGAGGCGTGGCTCGATGCTCAGGCGATCGGGTTGGGCTCCAGTCGGGTGCCCCGGGTTTCGTGGTACCGTGCCGCACCGGACGCCGACGCACCGGCCGGCTTCGAGATGTCCGCTCAGCGCAACGCCCGCGCGGCGGAGGCGAGAGTAGCGGCCTCGGGCGAGTTGTCGCTCGAGGACGTGAGAGAAGCGGCTGAACGGGCGGACGCTGAGGCGCTGGTGGCATTTCTGATCGAGCGCGGCCAGGTGTTCGACCTCGAGGCGGGCGACGTCGCTGCGCTGGCCGACGCAGGGGTTCCCGACGACGTCATCGATGTCCTGGTTGCCGTTTCATTCCCCGGACGATTCACGATTGACCGTCAGGCGATGCGCGCCTCCTGGCAGCCGGATCCGCCGGCCGAGCGGCGGGGCGGACGGAGGGGCTACGGTGATCCGTTCGGATGGGGGTGGTGGGGCCGGGGAGGGTACTTCGGCGGCTGCTTCAGCGGACTCTACTGGTCATTCTACTGCCCCGGGTTGTATAGCCCGTACTACGGCGGTGCGTATGGCTGGTACGACCCGTATTGGTACGGCGGCGGATACTGGCGACCGGTCATTGTCGTTCGAGACCGGACGTCCGGCTCTGAGTCAGGGCGGGCGGTTGGCGGCCGCGGATACACCAGGGGCGGTCAACCCGCGGGTGCCGGGCGCACCGCAAAGCCGCGTTCCGGCGGCGCTCCGAGTTCGAGCAGCGGGTCGTCAGCGTCCATGAGCGGCGGATCGTCGAGGGCAGGCCAGGTCTCGCCGGGAGGTTACTCCAGGGGTGGCGGGGGCGGTGCCGGCGGTGGTGGGCCGGCCAAGCCCAGGGGGCGGTAACAGAGGGTCGGACGCTTTTCTCAGTCCTTTCCGCACGACAATTCAGACTGGCCCGTGCTGCGGGTGCGGGTTGTCTGCACCGCGACCTCGACGGTCCGCCGGCGACCCTGCGTGCCGATGGCGACCGTCGGAGCGGAGATCAGCAATAGGCTGAGCGACCTCGCCCCCTCGCGCCGGTGGCGTTACACTTTTCAGGCCACCCGCGCAAGGAGCTGCCGTGGGATCCTTTCGGTCAGCGATGATAGCCGTTCTGGTGGTTGCCACGGTCGCCCTTGGCTGCCCGGCGGGCGATGGAACCGGGCTCGACGAGTTCGGGAACCCTGCTGGATCCGGCACCGGTGCTGACTCCGTGACGCTCTCAGGCCAGGTGCAGCCGATCTTCAACCAGAACTGCGCCTTGAGCGGCTGTCATGCGGGGACGTCGCCTGCGCTGGGAATGAATCTCGCGGCTGGTGCTGCCTACGCGAGCATCGTGAACGTGCCGTCAGCCGAGGCGCCGGGGATGCGCCGGGTGCGGCCGTTCCTGCCAGACTCGAGCTACCTGGTGCACAAGGTGGAAGGCACGCAGGCCGCTGTCGGAGGCTCCGGCGCCCGGATGCCGCTCGGCCTCAGCCCGCTCTCGGCCACCGAGATCGCCCGCATTCGAGCCTGGATCACGCTGGGCGCGAAGAACAACTGACCATGAGACTACCCCGTCGTGTTGCTGCCGTCGGCCTGGTCGCGCTGGCTTGCGGTTTCACTACCCCGCACGCTGCCCGTGCCGCTGCCGTTACGTCCTCGGAGCCCCATCTTGCCATCCGCACGGGGCTCAAGTGCTCCGCCTGTCACGTGAACAAGAGTGGCGGCGGAGGTCGGTCCGACTACGGGAGCATCTACGCTCAGACCCAGCTGCCGATGCGAGCGTATCCCACACGGAGTCGCGCCCTCAACGACTACCTCGCGATTGGATGGGACCTGCGGACCGTGGCATCGGGGTACGTGTCCGCTCGCTCGCCTCGAACGGCGCTGGAGCTGGATGAAGCGAACGCATACCTGGAAGCGCGTCTCGTTGACCGGCTGCTGGCGCTCTATGTTGACGAGACGCTCGGTCCAGGTCGAGCCGATACGCGCGAGGCCTTCGCCCTGGTGCAGCTGGCCCGGAGTGGCGGGTACGTGAAGGCGGGGAAATTCCTCCTGCCATACGGGCTCCGGCTACAGGACGACGCGGAGTACATCCGCCAGCAGACCGGGTTCAACTATGACACGCCCGACATCGGCCTGGAGTTCGGCATCGAGCCCGGACCACTTTCCTGGTTCGTGTCGGTCACCAACGGCACGGCCGGCGCGGCGGACGGCAATGACGGCAAGCAGGTCACCTCCTCCGCCGTTCTCGTATTCCGCCAGTTCCGTGTCGGCGGGTCGGCATCGCGGAACGAGGGCGATGGTGCCGCCCGGCGAGACGTATTCGGGGGCTTCGGTGGCGTCCGTGTCGGCCCGCTGTCGCTGCTGGGCGAGGTGGATCGCATCGAGGAACGCCCGCCCGCCGGTCCGGCGCTCAAACAGGACGTGGTGTACCTGGCGGGCGACTTGCTCCTTGCCAAAGGCGTGAGCGCCAAGGTCACCTACGGGTATTTCGACAAGAGCCGGGCGATCCCCGAAGATGAGCGAGTCCGATGGCGCTTTGGCCTGGAATTGTTCCCGGTCGGCTTCCTGCGGGCGGCCGCGTTCTACAATGTGGATCAGTGGATCCCGCAGGCCACGACGGACACGGATAGAATCAGCCTGGAATTTCATCTGCATTTCTGACCTGACGCCACATGTCCGGTGGGCAGGCAGCGCGGCCCACCGATGGGGTCGAGGAGCCCAGCGCCGATGAGCAGTCACGTTCAAGTCCCCATCCCGGTGAACGAGCCGGTCCGCTCGTTCGCGCCGGGCACCCCGGAGCGGCGCTCGCTCAAGGCCGCGCTCGCCGAGATGGCCGGCCAGCAGGTGGAGATCCCGGTGATCGTGGGTGGAAAGGAAATCAAGACCGGGAATACGGCCCGCGCCGTGATGCCCCACAAACACGGCCACGTGCTGGCCACCTGGCACAAGGCTGGGCCGGGCGAGGTGAACCAGGCGATCGAGTCGGCTGCGGCGGCGCACCGCGAGTGGGCGGCGTGGCCTTGGGAGGACCGGGCCGCTGTCTTGTTGAAAGCGGCCGAACTGCTCGCCACGTCCTGGCGCGCCACGCTGAACGGCGCCACGATGCTGTGCCAGAGCAAGACCGCGCATCAGGCCGAGATTGACGCGGCTTGCGAGCTGGTGGACTTCTACCGGTTCAACGCCCACTACGCCGAGCGCTTGTACGAAGAGCAGCCCCTGTCGGTGGGCGGGGCCTGGAACCGCCTCGATTACCGGCCGCTCTAGGGGTTCGTCTACGCGGTGACGCCGTTCAACTTCACCTCGATTGCGGGCAATCTGCCCACCGCGCCCGCGTTGATGGGTAACACCGTGCTGTGGAAGCCGGCCAGCAGCACCGTGTACTCCGGCTACTTCATCATGAAGCTCCTGATGGAAGCCGGCCTACCGCCGGGTGTGATCAACTTCGTTCCGGGTGACGCTGCCACCATCAGCGGGGTCGCCTTGCTGCATCGCGACCTGGCGGGCATCCACTTCACCGGGTCCACCGCGGTGTTCCAGTCCATGTGGCGCGCGGTGGGGGAGAACGTCGGACGGTATCGTGGCTATCCGCGGCTGGTGGGCGAGACGGGGGGCAAGGATTTCATCGTGGCGCATCGGAGCGCCGACCGGGCGGCGCTGGTCACGGCGTTCATCCGTGGCGCCTTCGAGTACCAGGGGCAGAAGTGCAGCGCCGCGTCCCGGGTGTACCTGCCGGACACCACATGGCGCGAGATCCGGGACGAGGTGGTGAC
>CAZVKD010000081.1:0-11221 GCA_964627675.1 uncultured Gemmatimonadaceae bacterium | reverse complement strand
GGCTCGGTAAGCGTGAGGAGCGGCGCGGGCGGGGGCGTCGAGCTCACCATTCGCGTGCCGCTCCGAGCGCAGGATCCGGCGTGACCCAGGCGGCGGAGCTGATCCGCGTCATGGTGGTGGACGATCACGCGATCGTTCGCGAGGGCGTGCGGCAGGTATTGGCGGGAGCCCCGGAGTTCGCGGTGGTCGCCGAGGCGCGCGACGGGCGGGAAGCGCTGTCGCTGGCGGAGCAGCACAAGCCGGACGTGGTGCTGCTCGACCTCACGATGCCGGGCCTCTCCGGGCTCGACGTGACCACCCGGCTCAAGGCCCAGGCGCCGAGCACGCGAGTGCTCATTCTCTCCATGCACAACCACCCCGAGTACGTGCTGCGCGCCGTGCGCGCGGGCGCCCATGGCTACGTGTTGAAGGACGCCACGCCGGAGCACATACGAGAGGCGGTGCGGACGGTGCACGCGGGCGAGGAGTATTTCAGCCCGGCCGTGGCGGCGCAGTTGTCGGCGGCACTGCGCGGCGAGATCGCCCAGGAACGGAATCGGGGGCAGGTGGAGCGCTTGACGCCACGGGAGCGCGAGGTGCTCATCGGGATCGCCGGCGGCAAGAGCAACAAGGAGATCGCCGCGCAACTTGGCATCAGTCCCCGAACGGTGGAAACGCACCGAGAAAGCTTGATGAAGAAACTGCGTATTCGCACCGTGGCCGGGCTCACGCGCTTCGCGCTCGAGGCGGACCTGCTGCCGCAGTAGCCCTCCGCCGGACCAGCTTTACGCGAAGCGTGGGCAGGGCGGGCGCCCGTGGCGCCAGCTCATCCTTTGACGTAGGAGAGCTTCTCGGCCACTCGACCGTCCCGGACGCGGAAGACGTCCACGCCGCGAACGTGGCCCGGCGTGCCGTCCTTGATCCAGTGATACACCCAGCGAACGACGCAGCGATCGCCGGCCCCGAACATCTCCTCCGTTTCGAAGCGGGCGTGTGGCGAGCGGGCGAAGAGCTGCTCCCAGAACGCACGAACCCGCTGCTGGCCCTCGAAGCGCTCGCCCTCCGGCGGGGGTCTGGTATTGTCGAACACGCAGTCGTCGGTCATGAGGGCCATGATCGCGTTCACATCGTGACGATTGACGGCCTCGTTGAAGCGAACGATGACGTCCAGGGCCGCCCGGTTGCCCGGGTTCGTGTCGTCCATGTGCAGTCCCCGCGTCCTTGCCTCGTCGCGAGCAGCAGGTTGAGCGCTACGCCCGCGGGACAATCCGTTGATCATGACGAGCGCGGCGAGCGGGCATACCGCATCGCCGATCCCCTTGCTCGCCGAGCCGAACAGAAACCTGCCGTAGCGAACAGCTCCATCGTCGAGAACGGCCCCACCGCAACGCGCCTGATTGACCGTCGCGTCTATGCGTTCCACCGGAGTCCCTGATCGGCCTGGTCAGCCGCGCCGAGGCGAGCGCGTCTGGCGAGCCGAGGGTGGGCGACGCGCGGTCTCTCACTGCGGAGCGCGGCGGGCTGCCACGAATCGCGGGTCGGCTGACATCAGACCCCAGGTTCCTTCCTCGGTTCAGGTTCGCCGGTCCCGCCCGAGACTCGCTCGAGTACGTGCCGGCTCATCCCGAGCGCGAGCTCGTGCTCTCCCATGAACACCTGACCCGCTCTCTCTTGGCGGAGCAGCGCCGCCTCTTCGTCGCTATGCGCACGGATGACGGTCTCCACATCCGGCTGGAGCGCGCGTGCGATGCCAATCATCTTTCGCGCCAGAAACGTATCCGGGATGGCGATTACCAGCATCCGCGCACGTGCGACATGCGCCTGAATGAGCACGGCCGGGTCGGAGCCGTCCCCCGAGACTGCCGGTATGCCGTGCTGGCGCAGCCGCTCGACGATTTCGCGGTTCTGCTCGACGACCACAATCGGGAGTCCCCTCTGCGTCAGCGCCTCAGCGATGCGCCGGCCGACGCGGCCATAGCCCACGAGAAGGATGTGCCCGGTCAGGCGATTCTGGTCCACGGTCGCGGGCAGCTGCGCCAGCGGGTCGTCCGGCCGTTCCATCGCGCGGGCCAGCCCCGAGCGAGATCGAATCCAGGCCTGGACCGGCTGGATCGCGCTGAACAGCAGCGGATTGAGCGCTATCGAAATGAGCGAGCCTGCCAGGATCAGGTTTTGTCCTTCGACCGAAAGGAGGTTGAGGGAAATCCCGAGACTGGCGAGGATGAACGAGAACTCCCCGATTTGCGCCAGGCTGGCCGAAACGGTCAGGGCTGTATTGAGTGGGTAGCCGAAGGCAAGGACGAGCAGAAATGCGGTCACCGTCTTGCCCAGGATGATGATCGCGATGACGACCAGCAGCCGGACCGGTTCTTGAAGCAGCATGGCCGGGTCGAACAGCATGCCGACCGACACGAAAAACAAGACGGCAAAAGCATCCCGGAGGGGTAAAGACTCGTGGGCCGCGCGGTGGCTCAGGGAGGATTCCCTCAGCACCACTCCGGCAAAGAACGCCCCGAGCGCGAAGGAGACACCGAAAATCGCGGCGGCGCCGTAGGCAATGACCACGGCGGCCGCGATCACGCACAATGTGAAGAGTTCCCGTGAGCCGGTGCGAGCTACTTGCCAGAGCAGCCAGGGGACGACCCGCCCGCCCACGACAAAAATGAGTACGACGAAGACCGAAACTTTCCCCAGCGTGAGCGCAAGCGTGGCCAGCAGAGCCTGGCGTCCCGGTCCCTCGGCAGCACTGGGTTCGACGCCGGCGAGCCAGCCGGCAAGCGGCGGCAGCAGCACGAGGGCCAACACCATTGCGAGGTCTTCGACGACGAGCCAGCCTACGGCGATGCGGCCGTTGATGGACTCGAGGGCCCCGCGATTCTCCAGAGCCCTCAGCAGGACCACGGTGCTGGCGACGGAGAGCGCGAGACCGAACACCACGCCGGCGCCCAGGCCCCAGCCCCAGGCGGATGCGACCGCCACGCCGAGCGCCGTTGCGGTCGCAATCTGGACGATGGCACCCGGCAGGGCGATCCGGCGAACGGCCAGCAGGTCACCCAAGGAGAAGTGCAGACCGACGCCGAACATCAGCAGCATCACCCCGATCTCGGCGAGCTGTCGCGAGAGTTCGAGGTCCGCAACGAAGCCGGGCGTAGCCGGGCCGATGATCACGCCGGCAATGAGGTAACCGACGAGGGCCGGCAGGTTCAGACGCACCGCAACCAGGCCGAGAATCAGGGCCAACCCGAGGGCCGCGGCAATCGTCGTGATCAGGGGAGCGCTATGGGCCACGTGCGTCTCTGCTCCTCCACCGATACGTGACTCGTCGCGCTGCCACTCTGTATGCCGCCCAATCTAGTCCTCGAACCCGCTATCAAGCACCGCTATACGAGCATCACGGCATAGGCGGCCCGGCACCGGCGGCGCCGCGTGGCTCACCGCCCAGTGAGGATCCCCTGGCGAATCCGCGCCGCCTTCCCGGCCGCGCGGTCGTCTCGCACCACGGTCTCGCTGGTCACGGTCTCGAACCGTATCCTGGCCGTGAGCGTGCGCTCCGTGCCGCCGCGCCGCACCACGACAGGCAACGGCGCGCCGCTCGCCGCGCTGGCGTACCGGTTGCGGAACTCCTCGCCGAACTCCCCTCCGGCCACCTCCACGTCGCCGACCCTGACCAGGTAGTCGCCCGTCAGGACGCCGGCTTCCGCCGCCGCGCCCCCCTCCGCCACGCGCGCGATGCGGACGCCCAGCGAGTCCTCCCGCGTTTCCACGCCGAGCCGGGGCACTCTGGTGGAGTCCACGCGCAGCATCAGCCCACCCAACGCCAGCGTCTCGCGATACGGGAACGGCTCGCGGCCGTCCACGTACCGCTCGGCGAAATCCGCGAACGAGCGGCCGCCGGCGGCGCGGCTCGCCGCCTGCCAGAACTCCTCGACCGTAAACCCGCGGCCGCGCTTGAAGGTCGCCTGATACAGATCGCGCAGCACGGCGTCGAGCGAAGCGCGGTTGTCGGACCCGTCGCGGATCAGAATATCCAGCAGCAACCCGGCGAGGGATCCCTTGGGATAGTACACGTAACCCGTTCCATCCTGCGGGCCGATCCAGGTGGTGAGCGACGCGTCCTCCAGCGCCACGGGAGGTGCCTCCGCCACCGTCCGCACCTTCTGCGTGATCTGCTGGTAGAAATCCTGCTCCGAGGAGATCTTGCCGCGTACCAGGGCCAGATCGGCGTAATGGTCCGTGATGCCTTCGCTTACCCACAGCAACGTCGTGGGCTGGGGCCGCGAGTACTCGTACGGTACCATCTCGGCCGGCCGCAGGCGCTTCACGTTCCAGGCGTGGAAGATCTCGTGGGCCGTGATGGAGGCGAGCAATTCGTGGCCGAAGGCGGATGCCTGCAGGATGAAGTCGCTGTATATGCCCACGTGCGAATTCTGATGCTCGAGCGCCGATGCGCCGGGGAAGTCGGAGCGGAAGAGAATCAAGGTCGTGTAGGAGTCGAACGGCGTTTCGCCGAACACCGCGCTCATCGGTGGCACCATGGCCTCGATCTGACGCCAGAACGCGGTCCGCCTGGAGCCGGCCAGCTTGCCGGGCGGATACGTGACCAACCGGTGCCACCGGCCGTCCACCACCTGGCTGTCCACGTCGAGCCGGCCCACGAACAGCGGCATGTCCACCAGGTCGTGGTAGCTCGCGGCGCGGTAGGCCCGCGGCGCACCCCCCGGGGTCATGCCCGTCGCAACCCGCCAGTCCGGTTCCGTGATCACCGACAACTCGGCGGCGAAGTCGAGCGGTCTGCCCTCGGGATACGGCAGGACGTTGGTGCCGTTCACCAGCAGGAAATCCTCGGCGGTCCACGCCATCGCGTTGTCCAGCGACGTGGCGGTGTAATCGAAGCGCACGGTGACCGTACCGCCCGCCGCCGGCATGATGCGCCAGGTGTCGTAGTCCAGCTTGTCCCAATCGAGCGGCCGGTCGTTCTGGGTGACCTGAAACCGGAGGACGTTGCGGGCGAAGTTGCTCACTTCGTAGGCGCCGGGCGTCCAGACGGGGAAGGAGAGCAGCACGGGATCCGCGTTGACCACGTCGAAGATCATCCGCACGCCCACCTCTCGCCGCGCGGCGGTTTCCTGGTTGAAGGTCAATTCATAGCGCACCCCGATGACGGGCGCCGACTGCATCTGCGCCAGGGCCGGAAGGGCGGAGACGGGGGCGACGGCGAGGACAAGCGCCTTGAAGGCGAACGACATGGGGACTCTCGCACGAGGGAAGGGCGGGAGGGAAGATAACGGGCCATGCGACCGGCAGTGGCTGCCCGCCGGCTGCCGGGGCCGAGCGGCTACCTGCTCACGTGAACGTGGGGTACTCCGGCTCGTACATCGAATGTCGGACGTCGGCCTCGAGGTCCTCCGGCTCCTCGCGTCGAGCGAGCCCGGTGGCGAACGCGAGGCGGGCCACGGCGACGGCGATCGCGTGCGAGACCGCGCGGATGTTGGCGATCGGCGGAAACAGCGTGCCGGCCTCGAGCGACGAGGTCTCGGTGGCGTGCGCCAGCGTCTGAGCGGCGACGGTGAACATCTCGTCCGTCACCCGGCGCGCGCCCGAGACGACGATGCCCAGCCCCACGCCGGGAAAGATGTAGGAGTTGTTCGCCTGCCCGGGGACGAAGCGGTGGCCGTTCAGCTCGACCGGTGGGAAGGGGCTGCCGCTCGCGAAGATCGCGCGGGCGTCGGTCCAGCCGTACGCCTGCTCGGCCGTGCATTCCGACCTGGACGTGGGGTTCGACAGGGCGAACACGATGGGCCGCTCGTTGAACTCGGCCAGAGCGCGAAGCACGGGCTGGGTGAACGTCTGCGGCTGCCCCGACACGCCGATCAGCGCGGTCGGTCGCACGGCGCGAACGATCTGCTCGAGGTCCCCAAGCGGCTCGCGGGCCTGCGCATAGGGACGCTTGTGTGCCGCCAAGTCGGTGCGCGAACGCACGACCAGACCTTTGGAGTCCACGAACCAGCAGCGGCGGCGCGCCTCCGTGGCGGTGAGTCCCTCCATCCGCATCGCCGCGCTCACCAGATCGGCGATGCCGACGGCCGCCTCCCCCGCTCCCAGAAACAAGAGGACCTGCTCCGTAAGCGGCCTGCCGGTGATGCGACTGGCCGACTGGAGCCCGGCCAGGGTCACCCCGGCCGTACCCTGGATGTCGTCGTTGAACACGCAGGCGCGATCGCGGAAGCGGGCGAGCAGGCGGAACGCGTTCTCCGTGGCGAAGTCCTCGAACTGGACCAGCGCCCGGGGGAACCGCCGTCGCACGGCGCGGATGAACTCGTCCACCAGGTCGAGATAGGCCTGCCCCCGCAGCCGCCGCTCCAGCAGGCCGATGTAGAGCGGGTCCCGCAGCAGCTCCTCGTTCTCGGTTCCCACGTCGAGCATCACCGGCAGGCAATGGTGCGGGTGTACGCCGGCGCAGGCCGTGTACAGAGAAAGCTTGCCGATGGGGATGCCCATCCCGTGCGCGCCCAAATCGCCGAGGCCGAGGATGCGCTCGCCGTCCGTCACGACGATGACCCGCACGTCGCGCTCGGGCCAGTTCCTGAGCAGCATGGCCACTCGACCGCGATCGTGCGAGGAGACGTACAGCCCGCGCGGCCGCCGAAAGATGCGCCCGAACCGACTGCAGGCCTCGCCCACCGTGGGCGTGTAGATGATCGGCAGCATCTCCTCGAGGTGGTGGATGACCACCCGGTAAAACAGCGTCTCGTTCCGGTCCAGCAGTGCCGTCAAGAAGATGTACTTCTCGAGGTCGCTGGTCTTGCGCCGGAAATTGCCGAGGACGCGCGCTTCCTGTTCCTCCGGGGTGAACACCCGGGCGGGCAGGAGGCCTCTCAGGCCGAGTACGTCCCGCTCGGCCTCGGTGAACGCGGTGCCTTTGTTGTACCGTGGGTCGTTGAGGATCTCGATGGGCGAGCGACGTTTCGGTGCCATGCGGTCCGGAAGATGTGGGTGTGCGATAAAACGCCCTTGAGCGGGCGGTCAACGGATCTTTAAGCGCGTGTTGTTCACCGGTCGCAGATGCCGCGCGCCACGTGATCCGCGATCGCCATGATGGTGAGCATGGGGTTCACGCCACTCGATAGCGGGAACGCGCTGCCGTCCGCCACGAACACGCCGCGGGCGCCGTGCACCTCGCCTCGCTCGTCCGCCACGCCTCTGGCGGGATCACGGCCGAGCGGCGCGGTGCCCATCTGATGAAAACTCACGAATGACATGCGGTTGTGGCGATACCCTCGCGCGTCGGCCTCGGTCATGAGCCGCGCGGCCACATTCGAGCCTGAGGGACGGAACCGGACCGGCGGCGTCTGGAGCGTGACGATCTCCCGCGCTCCCGCGGCCGTGAGCACCTCCGCCGCGGCGGCGAGCCCGCGCCGCACGTGGGTTGCGTCGTAGGCCGAAAGATCGTAATGGGCTCGGGGTCGGCCGTCGCGTCCCACGCGAACCCGCCCCGGCTGCCGATCTCTCAATAGCAGGCCCACCAGTCCCGTGTGCGCCAGGCGAGCAACGTCCTCGCGCGCCTGGCGTGATCCCTCCCAGCCGAACGCGCTGGCCGCGAGCGCGAAGTGGACGGGCGCGGTCTCGAACTTGACGCCGTACTCGCCGTCGAGGTGCGCGAACTGATCCGAGTATCGGGTCTGGAGCGCCCCGCCCCAGGGCTCCACTCGCTCCTCGAAGATACCCAGCAACGCCGTGGCCGGGTGCAGGAAGAGTCGCGCGCCCAACCGCCGGTTGCCGATACCGGATCGCGCGAGCACGGCCGGTGTGTGGATCGCGCCGCACCCCACCACCACGATCGGCGCGCGGACCGTGAGGGTGACCGGCGGGGCGCCGGGGCGGCGCACCGTGGCGACGACGCCCTCGGCCCGCCCGCGCCCGAACAGGATACGGTCCGCGTGGCAATGTGGCACCAGCCGGGCCCCCGCCCGAGCCGCCGCGGCGAGGTAGGTCCGGTCGGTGGAGTTCTTGGCGCCGTGGCGGCAGCCGTATCCGCAGAATCCGCATTCCGCGCCGGCCTTGCAGCCCGTGACGTTGCGCGGCAGCCGGTCCACGTGCCAGCCGAGCTGCCGCAAGCCCCGCTCCAGGATCGCGTCGCGTGGCCCGGGAGGGCTCCACTCCGTGCCCACGGCACTCCGGGTGGCAACGCGCTCCAGCGATTGGGCGAACCGTTCGCTGGAGAAGAGCGACAGCCCGGACACCTCATCCCACTCCTCGCGTATTGCCTGCGGGAGCGCGAAGCTGGTCGTGTAATTGATGACCGTGCCGCCGCCCAGGCAGCTCCCCGCGAGAATCGGCATGGAGCCGCTCTGCGTCATGAGGGTGCCGCCGTCGAGATAGAGGGCGCCGAGCATCTCGCCCTCGATCTGCGTCATGGCGCGCGGATCGGCGTTGGGGCCGCGCTCCAGCACGACCACGCGCATGCCGCCCTCCGCCAGCACGCCCGCCGCAACGCCGCCGCCGGCCCCGGAGCCCAGCACCACGGCGTCACAGTCGAGCGCCGTGTCCCTGGCTACATGGCACACGGGGAGGGGTTCATAGGCGTGGGCGGGCGGCGGTAGGGGACCGGGGTATCCCGTGGCGCTCCACGCAGGGTGCCGGCCGTCGGGCGCCGCGCCTGGAGGCCAGCAGTAGTGCGCGATGTGACACAGTCGTTTCAGCGCCTGGAATCCCGCGCGTCTCACGGGCAGCCGGGAGAAAGCCCAGGACTGGAGGATGGTTTCCCGATCGGGGGTGCTGAGATCCGCCAGACGCGCGAACCGCCCCGCCAACCAGAGGTTCACCACGGGCGAATCGAGCGCCGCGAGCAGCGCCCCCAGACGCCGGCGATCCCGGGGATCCGGTAACGATTCCACCAGCGCCGCCACGCGATCGGCCGAACCCAAGGCCCCCGCCCCCGCGGCGAACAGCCCGCCGGGATCGTCGTCCCGCCGAAGGGCGGGGAGGAGCGCGTCGGCGACGGCGGCGATGACTCGCCGTTCGCGGTCCGTGAGACGCGCCGCATGCGGAGACGGCGGGGTCACAGTGAAACCGACCCGGAGCGGAATTCCGTGGTCCCGATGATGGCGTTCACCAGCACCGGTTTCCCCTCGCGCGCGATGGCCTTGGCCTCCGCCAGCACCGCGTCCATCCGCGCGGGCTCCGTGACTTCGAGGCCCACGCCACCGTAGCCCTCGGCCACGCGGTGATAGGCCGTGCGTCGCAGCGTGGTGCCCACGTCGTCGCCCAGCATCTGAACCTGCCCGCGGGCGATCTGCGTCCAGGCGCCGTCGTTGCCCACGACGGCGATGACCGGGAGGCCGTGGCGGGCCAGCGTGTCGAATTCCGCGAGGCTGAACGCCGCGGCCCCGTCGCCGTACAGGATCCACACTTCGGCGCTGGGGCGGGCCACCTTGGCGCCGAGCGCGAAGCCGCCGCCCGCGCCCAGCGTGCCGAACGGACCGGGGTCGAGCCAGGACAGCGGCCGTCGTGGCCGCACGGTGTAGGCGGCCGTCCCCACGAAGTCGCCCCCGTCCGCCACGATGATGCTGTCGTCGGCCAGGGCGCGATCAACCGCGCGGCACAGGGCGATGGGATTGATGCCGGAGGTGGGCCGCGCCGCGAGTTGCTCGATCTCGGCCTCGCGCTCGCGCTCGCGAGCGCGTAGCGCCTCAATCCAGTCGCCGTGCATCGTGCGGGCGCCGCCTGACTGCGCGGCCAGCGCGATCAGGAAGCGACCCGGCTCGCTCACCACGCCGAGCGCGGGTCGCCGGTTCCTGGTCAGGGCCGCGCGGCTCAGGTTGACGGCCACGATCCCGGCCCGGCGCCCGATCTGGCGCCCGTAGTCGAGCCGGAAATCGAGCGGCGCCCCGCACAGCAGGACCAGATCGGCCTGTTTCAGCGCGGCGCTCCGGCGATGGCGGAACGACAGCGGGTGAGCCGGACCGAGCAGGCCGCGCGCCATGCCGCTGTGATACACGGGAACGCCGAGCTGCTCGATGGCGGAGACGAGCTGCTGCGCCCGTCCGTGGCCCGTCACTACCTGACTGCCCAACACCATGACGGGCCGTTCGGCCCGCCGTAGCAGATCCGCCGCTCTCGCCAGTGCGCCGGCCGCGGGTTCGCTCGGCTGCGCGCGGCGCGGCTCAGGGCCGTACTCCGCTCCGGGGGCGAAGACCCGCCTCAGGTGACGCTCGAGCCACCACCGTTGCACCTGGCCCGAGACCGATTCCGGCGGGGGGCCATTCACCCCGTACATCTCCCGCACCAGGGGTTCGTCGTACAGCAGGTCTACCGGACACTCCACGAACGCCGGGCCCGGCGCACCGCTTGCCGCCGCCGTGAACGCGGTCGCGATCGTGGCTGCCAGCTCGCGCACCCGGCCGACCCGGGCCGCGGACTTCACGTGCGGCGCGAACATCGCTTGGTGGTCCACATCCTGGAGGGCGCCGCGGCCGCGCAGGACGGTGGGCGGCGATCCGCCGATCACCACCACGGGACTCTCGGCCTGGCGCGCGTTGGCCACGGCGGTGAGGCTGTTGGCGGCCCCGGGTCCCGCCGTGACCACCGCGACGCCCGGCGTGCCGGTGAGCCGCGCGACGGCATCGGCCGCGAACACGGCGCTGGCTTCGTCGCGCACATCCACCACGCGGATCCCGAGGCGTTTGGCGGCCACGAGAATGGGCGAGATATGACCGCCGCACAGCGTGAAGATGGCCCGCACGCCTTGGCGCTCGAGCTCGGCGGCAACCAGGTCGCCGCCGTTCAACGGGCGCTCGCCGGAAGACGCGTTCCGGAGGTGAGCGATACCATGAGGCCGAAAGATTGCGACGGCGAGGAGCGCGGGCCAGTTGTGGCGCGATCAGCACCCGCGGCGCCGTGAAGTCAGCAAGCTGCGCCGCTGGCCTCGCGGGCGCGGGCGCGCATGTCGTCCGCGCGAACGCCGGCGCCGATGGCCGAGTAGGATTGCGCGGCTTCGCTGAAGGCGCGCGCCGCCGCTTCCCGCGCCCCGCGCCGCAGGTGCAGGTGTCCGAGATCCTTGAGCACCGTGGCCTGAGCCCACGGATGCTGGATCTCTCGCGCCGCCGCGAGCGCCTCGTCCAACGACGCCTTGGCGGCGATCCGGTCGCCGGCCTCCCCCTCGATGCAGCCCCGAAGCCGGAGGGCCTCGATCTCCGCCAGCCGGTCATGCTCCGCACGGGCGAAGTCCAGAGCGCGCTGGACG
>CAZVKD010000080.1:0-11299 GCA_964627675.1 uncultured Gemmatimonadaceae bacterium | reverse complement strand
GCGCTGGGCACGGGCGCGGGCTTCACCGTCGCTTTGCTGCTCATGGGGGGCGTGCGCGAGGTGCTGGGCTACGGCACGTTCCTCGGGGTCCCCCTGTTCGGCCCTGACTACGAACCCTGGGTGATCTTCGCGCTGCCGCCCGGCGGGTTCCTCACGCTGGGCACCATCCTACTGTTGCTTGCCTGGATCAAGCAGCGGCGCACGCGGGCCGCGGCGCCCGCCATCGGCGGCGCCGGCGAGCGTAAGGCGGCCTGATGGGCGACCTGATCTGGATCTTCGTCTCCGCCGCGGTGGTCAACAACTTCACGTTGATGCTGTTCCTCGGCTTGTGCCCGTTCATCGGCGTGTCGGGCCGAGTGGAGACCGCGCTCCGCATGGGTGCGGCGAACACGTTCGTGCTGGTGCTCACCGCCATCGCCGTGTGGGCGCTCAACACCTTCGTGCTGCCGTGGGCACCCTACCTCCGGCTCATCTCCTTCATCGTCGTGATCGCCTCCCTGGTGCAGATCGTGGAGATGGTGATCAAGAAGGTGAGTCCCGCGCTGTTTCGCGCGCTCGGCATCTTCCTTCCGCTGATCACCACGAACTGCGCGATCCTGGGACTTGCGGTGTTTCAAACCAACCGGGCCTACGGTTTCTGGCAGAGCGTGTTCTTCGCCATCGGCGCTGGCGCCGGCTTGACGCTCGCCCTCGGCCTCATGGCCTCCATTCGGGAGAGCAGCGAGCTGGTGGACGTGCCGGACATCGTGCGGGGGACGGCGCTCGTGCTGTTGATCGCCGGCAGCCTGTCGCTCGCGTTCATGGGCTTCGCCGGCCTGCTGTCCACCGCATGACGATCTTGGCCGGCATCGTGGCGGCGGCGGCTCTGTTCGCCCTGTACGGTCTGCTCGCGCTGGGCCGCGGCGAGAACCCGGCCAGCCGCTGCGGCTGCGGGCCGAGCGGCGCCTGCGGCCGGCGTGGAATCTGTGATCCAACGGAAGAACTCGAGGAGCAACACCATGGCTGATTTCCCACGCCTTCCGGCGGCGCACCACGACCAACCATCCGGCGACGCACCGGTTGCCGCCTGTTCCGGATCGGCCTCACTCCCGTCCCGCCGGGACGTCCTGGCCCTCGGCGCTGGAGCGTTCGTGGTCGCCATGCTTCCGCTCGCTCGACGACGCGATCAGCTCGTGCGCCGCACGGTGCCCGTGATGGGGACGCTGGGAGAGCTCGTGGTGTTGCATCGCGATCGGCGCTACGCGCACGGCGCGCTCGATGCCGCCACGGCGGAATTGGCGCGTGTGGAGCGGATGCTGACCAGGTTCAGCGATACCTCGGACGTGGGGCGAGTGAACCGTGACGCCGCACGCGATGCGGTGGTGGTGAGCAGCGAGACGGCGCGGGTGATCCAGGTGGGGCTCGACTGGGCCGTGACCTCGGACGGCGCGTTCGATCCGTTGGTGGGGAGGATCGTCGCGCTGTGGGACGTGACCCATCGTCGCGAGCCGCCGCCCGAACGCGAAGTGAAGCGGCTCGCGGGGCGCGGGTTTTATCGCAGCGTGGACCTTAGCCCGGCTGGTGGCGGCGTGGCGGTGCGCCTCTCGGATCCCGAGGCGCGGGTTGACCTGGGCGGGATCGCGGTGGGCTACGGCGTGGATCGCGCGGTGCAGGTCCTCAGGGACTGGGGCGTCCGGCGGGGGCTGGTGAACGTTGGTGGCGATATCTACGCCATGGGCGCCTCTGAGGACGGCGATCCCTGGCGGATCGGCGTGCGCTCGGCGAGCGATCCCACGAGGCTGGTGGGCGAGGTGGCGCTCGAGGACGCCGCGGTGACCACCTCGGGTGATTACTTCCAGTACTTCGAGTACGCGGGCCGGCGGTATCATCACCTGATGGATCCGCGGAGTGCGGCGCCCGTGGAGGCGCGGCGTCACAGTGTCACGGTGCGCGCGGACGATTGCATGACGGCGGATGCCGGGGCCACAGCGGCGTTCGTGTTGGGGGATCGAGCGGAGGGGGTGTTGCGCCGCAGGCCGGGGAACGTCGAGATCATCGCCGCGGTGTGACCCGCGCTCGCACCGCGGGCGACAGCGAACTCCCGGGCCGTACGTCGCACCACTGATCGGCGAGCGCGGCAGGCCGGCACCACGTCCTCAGGACGTCAACCCGCGGGCGAACGCAACGCGATCTTCTCACCCGCGAGCGCCGGCGCCGGGGGCAGCCCGGTCACGTTCAGGATCTCCCGCTCGTCCAGTGTCTCCCGATCCAGCAACGCCCCGGCCAGCGCGTCCAGCTCCCGCCGATGCTCGGCCAGCAGGCGCAGCGCCGCTTCGTGACACTCCCGGATGATCTCCGCCACCTCCTCGTCCACAGCGGCAGCCGTCTCCTCGCTGTAGGGCGCACCCCCGGCGGACCGGTCCGCCGTGCCGAGGAACTGATTCTGTCGGGGGGCGAGTTGGACCAGACCCAACCGTTCGCTCATGCCCCACCGGGTGACCATGCCGCGCGCCAGCTGCGTGGCTTGCTCGATGTCGTTCTCGGCGCCGGTGGTCTTGGTGCCATACACGATTTCCTCTGCTGCACGTCCGCCCAGCATGCCGGTGATCCGGGCGCGGAGGTAGGCCTCCGGGTAGTTGTAGCGGTCGCTGTCCGGCCGCTGATACGTCACGCCGAGCGCCTGGCCCCGCGGCACGATGGTCACCCGGTTCACGGGGTCGGCGCCCGGCACCACGAGCCCCAGAATGGCGTGGCCGCCCTCGTGGTAGGCGATGCGCTCCCGGTCGGCCGGGCTCAGCAGCAGCGGGCGCTCGGGACCCAGCACGATCTTCTCGAGGGCGTCGAGGAAGTCCTTTGCGTAGACCCGGTCTCGCTCGCGCCGGGCGGCGAGCAGCGCCGCCTCGTTCACCAGGTTGCGCAGATCCGCCCCCGACAAACCAGGGGTCGTGCTCGCCAGCTCGCCGAGGTTCACGTCAGGCGCCAAGGGAACGTGACGGGTGTGTACCCGGAGGATGGCCTCGCGCCCTGCCTTGTCCGGGAGGTTGACCACCACCCGCCGATCGAAGCGCCCTGGGCGGAGCAGCGCCCGATCGAGGACGTCCGGCTGGTTGGTGGCCGCCAGCACGATGATCCCTTCGCGGCTAGAGAAGCCGTCCATCTCGGTCAGGATCTGATTCAGGGTCTGCTCCTGCTCGCTCGCTCCACCCACCGCTAACTGGCCCCGCGCCCGCCCGATCGAGTCCAGCTCGTCAATGAAGATGATCGCCGGCGCGTGCTGGCGGGCCTGGTGGAAGAGATCGCGCACCCGCGCGGCGCCGACCCCGACGATCATCTCCACGAATTCGGACGCGCTCATCGAGAAGAACGGCACGCCGGCCTCACCCGCCACGGCGCGCGCCAGCAGCGTCTTGCCCGTGCCGGGCGCACCGACGAGCAACACGCCCTTGGGGGCGGTCCCCCCCAAGCGGGTGTACTTCCGGGGGTCGCGGAGGAAGTCCACGATCTCGACCAGCTCGTTCTCCGCCTCGTCAATGCCGGCCACGTCGGCGAACGTGACCTTGGTCTCCGGCGTCGTGTCCACCCGACGAGCAGTGCTCCGCCCCATGCCCAGGAGGCCGCCGCCCGTTGCGCCCTGTGCAGCGCTCCGCCGGAACAGCCAGACGTAGAAGCCGATCAGCAGCAAGCCGGGCGCGAAGCTCAGCACCACGCTGAGCCAGCCACCGCCCTGCTCGAGCGGCTCGGCACTGATCTCCACCCCATGGTCAATGAGGAGCGCTTCCAGGCCGGGATCCACGAACGCCGGCACCGTGGTTTCGAAGCGCGTGATCAAGCGAGGCACGGCACCGGTGATGGAGTCGGGCTTGGCGGGGTAGGTCACCGCGGTGTTGAAGCGCCCCGTCAGCTGCTCGCCGCGGCTGTAGATGCGCTCGACGTTGCCCCGCGCGATCTCTTGCTTGAACAGGGTGTACGGAACTTTCGCGGGCTTGTCCGGCGGAAAGAGCACGCGCATGACCAGGACGTTGACGAGCACGATCAGGGCGAAGTTGATCCAGGTGCGCCGGGGCGGCAGCCCCGGAGATGTTTGTCCCGACGTGGTGGAGCCCGGTCGGCCGGGACCCTGCCCCGGGTCGGTGCGGCGCGCCGGCTGAAGAGAGTTTGTCATTGCTGTCGTCGTCCTTCGGCGAGTTGGGGTCAACGGTTCTGATAGCGTTGGAGATCTGCCAGAAGCTGCCGCCGCACGGCGTCAACCGCTTGTCTGCGGAGGTTGAGGGGACCGCGGGACGACAGCTGGTCGAAGCGATACCGGCGTAGCACCACGAGGTAGCCGCCGGGCCCGGTGCTGTCCCCGGCCGCCTCCACGAAGCACGTCAGCTCGAATGCCGCTTCGAAGTAATGATTCGCGTAGATCTGCTTGGCGGCCACCAGCGTCAGGTCAGGGCGCTCCGGCGGCGCGTACACCACCTGGTGCGTGACGGAGAGGACGGGGCGGAGCTGCGGGAGTTCGTCCTCGGACCAGTACAGCACGTCGACGGCATCGGGCAGGGCCACGTCCGGATACCCGGCCAGATAGCGCTGGAGCGCGGGAGCGTACTGGTAAACCTGTGGGGTCGCCGACAGGAGGTCGGTAAAGGCCTCGGCGGCGCGGACGTTGCCCCGATCGTCGTACACGACGAGTGCCGCGTTGCCCCGGGCGCGGTAATCCGCGACGTACTCGAGCAGGCCTTGTCGGGCGAGCGCAGTCACTCGGGCGCCCACGTCGCCGGCCGACCAATCAACTTCTCCGTGGAGGCGAGTCATGGCGGCCGCCGGGAGCTTGGTGACACAGGCGCCGGGCCGGCAGGTCTTCAGTGCATCCAGGTCCCGCTCCACGATGACTAGGTCCCTGACGTCGGCCTCGTTCGGCGGGTCGCTGAAGACGCCGAGGCGACGGCGCGTGGCCGGGCGAGTGGAGTCGGAGAAGTCGAGAACCCACCGAATGTACGCGTCCCGGGATACCGCGACCGCGGCGATCCCGAACACGGCGATCTCGCGGGACAGTTCCGTCTCCAGCACCGTCACGACCGCGTCGCCGCGACGCACGGCCGTGACCTGGGCCGATTCCAAAGCGACCGCCGTACCGAGAAACCCCGCGAGCCGGGCGGGGAGCTCCTGCCCCTGGGCCGGCCCAGCGCCCAGCCAGAACGCCATAACCATCCAGCAGCGGATTCTCATCCGATCCTCCCGACCGTGGGCGCGGTGGCCCGCTCCGGTTGGGGGAGCGCGGTGGCGTGGGGATGAGCCGCGCGCTCCTTGACGGTGGCGCCGGGTTGCTTCACGGCTTCCACATCAATCTCGACCTCGATCCGTTCGCCGATCACGACGCCGCCGCTGTCCAGGGCCACGTTGCCGGTGATGCCGAAGTCCCGCCGATCGAACGTGGAGGTGGCGGCGAATCCCGCGCGTTCATTCCCCCACGGGTCAAGAGTGATGCCGTTGTGCTCGACCTCGAGCGTCACCTCACCCGTCCGACCTTTGATGGTCAGCTCGCCGACGATCCGTAGCCGGCCCGCCTCCGGCGCGGTGAGCTTGAGCGTCCGGAACGTGATCTCGGCGTGGCGCCTGACGTCCAGGAAGTCCGCGGCTCGCAGGTGCGTGTCCCGGCGGGCAACGCCGGTCTCGATGCTGGATGCGTCAATGACGACATCCACGGTGGCGCGACCCCAGTCACCGTCCGGCACCGCCACTGTGCCGGCCCAGCGGCTGAACCGGCCGCGCACCTTCGAGATCAGGAGGTGGCGCACGGCGAAGTGGATTCCCGAGTGGCTGCTGTCAATCTCCCAACGCTCCACGTTCATGCGTCTTCTCCGGTTCGCGTCGCCGGCTCCCGTGGAGCCCGGAGACCAACAAGGGCACGCATGATGCCACCGCGCATCTTATTGATCCTCAATGACTTCTGTGGAAGCCCCTGTCATGGATACTCTCATTTCGATATGGTCAGCTCTCGTTCTGATAGGCAGGACCGCGCCGGGGACGTTGGCGTGCTCATCGCGAGCAGTCAGGCAGCCGGCGGGTTCACGGGCTGGCCGCCGGCTCGCCCCAGTGGATGCGATTGTGCTGCTGCTGCTGACTGGCGAGAGGGGCGTTGGGCAAGGAACGGATCGCGCCGTTCATTCACAGCTGTTCGTGCGGACTGCGCGGCCGCTTGCGGCTATCAACCGACCCCTGACGACCGGCGGGCGCTGGCGCCCGCGGTCCGGGAGCCGTCGGGAATCCGGCGTCAGGGCCGGTCCAGCGCCTCCCTCACCCTGGTCGCCAGCTCCTCGAGGGTGAACGGTTTCTGAATCACGGACACCCCGTGCACCAGCGAGTAGTGCTGCCGGATGTCATCTTCGGCGTAGCCGGAGGCGAACAGCATTTTGATGCCGGGCCGTCGTTTACGGACCTCGTCGGCCAGCTCGGGTCCCTGCATGCCCGGCAACACCACATCGGTCAGGAGCAGGTGGATGGTCTCGCTCAGCTGACCAAGGATTTCGAGGGCCGCGGCGGCGTCCCGCGCCTCGAACACCCGATAGCCCAGCCTCACCAGGATCCGCACACCCACCTGCCGAACCGTGTCCTCATCCTCGACCAGCAGGATGGTCTCGCCGCCGCGGGGCCGCCCTCCCGCGAGGTGACGTGTCATGGCAGGTTGCGCTGCATCTGACGGTTCATTGCGGCTTGCGGCCGCGCATGCCGGCGGGCAGTGCGAGACCGACGCGATGCCGCGCCATGACGTTGCCGCGATCCAGGTTGGCCAGCATGAGCGCCGCCGCGTCGGCGTACGGCACGGTCATCAGCGGAATCACTGATGCAAACGCCGACACTATCAACGAATCGGGGAAGGTGCCTGTGACCTCTGGCGCTTCGACCGGCAGACTGTCCACCGAGACCCGCAGCCGGTCCACGCCGATCGGTGGTTCGGCGACCATCGGTCCTGGGCAAAGCAGGCGCCAGTCGCCGAGCGCCGAGCGATTCAGGCGCTCGAGATTGACGCGGTGGGGCCAGTAGGTGGCGCTCAGCTGGGGAACGTCGACGCCGCGGGGCCCGGACGCGACGATGTCGAGGAGCGCCGCGCCGGCCAGAAACCAGCAGACCGGCTGCTCAGGCGAGGGCAGCGACTCCACACTGGTCACGACCCGCTCCACGAGGTCCACGAATTCTTGGCCGTCCTTGACGTGGCCGGCGCAGTTGATGAGCGCGTCGTGCCCTCTGATGATGTCCGGAGGGACCGGCTCCTTGAGATCGCCGATGTGAACGGCGAGGCGACCGCGCCCGTCCTGTGGGAGCTGGTCCGGGTTCCGCACGACGACGGCGACGTCGGGCCCGGCCGCGAGCGCCTGGTCCAGGACGTGCCGTCCCAGGTTTCCCGTCGCGCCAAGGATGATCAGACGAGCCATCGGCGTAGGGGACGCAGCGTGCGCTGGCTTGGTCGCACAACCCGTCAGCCGGTCGGCGCGGCCGTCGCCCGGCTCACGTCGCGCTTGAATGACGCGAGCCGGTAGGCGCCGATCAGGTGCAGGATGCCGCCCGCCAGACCAAACCCGGCGATGACAGCCATCAGCACGGCCAGCGTCGCCGGCGGCGTTATGACCGCGAGCGCGCCGGTGGCGATCGCCAGAATGCCGAAGGCGAACGTCCAGGCCCAGGGAGCGCCGAGCCGGCGCTCCGCCATCGCGTCGGAGATGGCGAACGTGCCGGTGCCCAACAGCCACAACGCCGCCCAGCCCACTGCGAACGCGAGCGATAGGGCGGGATAGAAATTGAGGGCCGCGCCGCCAAACGCGACACTGACCACGCCGCTCAAGAGCCCGACCCACCAGCGGCTGAACACCAGGCGCCGGTCAAAGGCGTGCACGATCTCGACGATTCCACCGAAGATGGCCCAGAGCGCGATCAACAGGGCGAGGGCAGCGACCGATTCCAGCGGACGCCACAGTATGACCGCCCCGGTGGCGATCCCGAGCAGGCCCCGCACAACGAGGGCCCACCAGGCGCGCCGATACGCTGATTGGATGAGATCCAGTGACATGTCCGTCTCCCTGCCGCGCAATACGGCTTTCGATGTCGGTGCCGCCACGCCCCAGCTGCCCGCCGGAGCGTCCGATGGTCACGGCGGACAAGAGCAAGCATGCTGCCACAGCGCATCACGTTGTACGCCAACGATTTCACGTCGCGGCCCTGTCGCTGGCACTCTCATTTCGATATGGTTGGCTCTCGTTCTGATAGGCAGGATCCACCGTGCGTGCCACTGACGTTGATCTCAAGGAGTTGCTGCAGGTTGACCCCGCCGGAGGCATTCTCCGCTTCGGCAACGAGCGGGTGCTGCTGCTCGACGCGGTCGCCCTTGGCCTGTTGCGCCGCGAACTGATCGAAACGTTGGGGACGGCCGGTGCCCGGACCATGCTCACCCGCTTCGGGTACGCCCACGGCTGGCGCACCGCGGAGAACCTGCGGACCGGGTTTCCATGGGACAGCAGAGAGGAATGGCTTCTTGCCGGCGCACGCCTGCACACCCTGCAGGGACTCGTGCGCGTCGTCGCCCCCAGCCCGGGCCCGACCGAGATCACCCCGATGACCGTCCACCACTGGGTCTGGGAGGACTCCTATGAGGCCGAGCAGCACCTGTTGCATCTGGGTCGGGCCGAGGAGCCGGTGTGTTGGACGCTGACCGGATTTGCAAGCGGGTACTCGTCGCGAGCGTACGGACGCGACGTGTACATCGTGGAACACCAGTGCCGAGGCATGGGCGATGCCGTGTGCCGGCTCGAGGCACGGCCAATCGAGGGATGGGGGGACGCCATCGCGCCGCACCTGCCGTTCTACCAGGACGCGTCACTCAATGCCACGCTGGCACACCTCACCGAACAGCTGAAACGCACCGAACGTCGCCTCCGTGCCCGCCGACGCGAGCTCCGCGGGGACGCCGGCGACACCGGCGACGGTGGTTCGCTCATCGCGAAAAGTGAGGAGACCCGGCGGGTCCTCGATCTTGCGCGGCGGGTCGCCCAAGTGGATTCGACGGTGCTGCTGACAGGCGAGAGCGGAGTGGGCAAGGAGCGGATCGCCCACTTCATTCACGAGCGTTCGGCACGGGCCGACGGGCCGTTCGTGGCCCTCAACTGCGGTGCGGTGCCTGAGAGCCTGCTCGAGTCCGAGCTGTTCGGCCATACGCGCGGATCGTTCACGGGCGCCACCCAGGACCGCGTGGGGATGTTCGAGGCGGCGAACGGCGGCACGCTGTTGCTGGACGAGATCGGCGAGGTGCCGCCGGTGATGCAGGTCAAGCTGCTCCGCGTGCTCCAGGAGCGCGAGATCCGTCGGGTGGGGGAGAACCGGAACCGGCCCGTGGACGTGCGCGTGCTGGCGGCGACCAACCGCGACCTGTTGAGCGAGATCCGCGCCGCCCGGTTTCGCGAGGACCTGTATTACCGGCTGCGGGTGGTGGAGATCCGGGTGCCGCCGCTCCGGGAGCGGCGCGAGGACATCCTGTCACTCGCGCGATCGTTCCTGGACGCCGCGGCGGAGCGCACCAAGCACCAGGTGACCGGCTTCACGCCCGCGGCCGCGCAGCACCTGCTGGCGTACCCGTGGCCCGGCAATGTGCGCGAGCTCGCAAACGCGGTCGAGCGGGCCGTGGTCCTCGCGCGGCGCAGTCGGGTTGACGTGGAGGACCTCCCGCCGGAGATCGGCCTCGCGGTGCCTGAACCGGCGGCCGGGGGCCACGTGCGGACGCTGGCGCAGGTCGAGCGTGACTATATCGCGTCGGTGCTCCGTGCCGTGGGAGGGAATCGCGCGAAGGCGGCGGCGGCCCTCGGCATCGGGACGGCTACCCTGTACCGCAAGCTGAAACACGCCGCCACCGGCAAGTAAGGTCCCCGGTGGACGACAGGGTCGCGTGAAACCGGGGATGCGTACCGGCGCGGCGATCTGAGTGGGGGAGATCGTGCCTACAGGGAGGACGCCACGTGAAGCGCGCGGCTCACGCCCCCGCTCTCCATCCGTTCGGCAGCGACGCGAGGGTCTCCATGGCCTGATCGAGCGCGTCCGTGACGGCGCGGCAGCCCTCGCGGCCGCAGGAGTGCTCGACGCTCGTGAGCCACGTCCCGGCGGCGGCGAGATTGTCGTGCTGGCCCAGGAACGTGGCCCACAGGTCGGGTGGGCTGCTGGCGTATTGGCCCGGTTCGTCGCCCACCAGCTCGACGACGCTCACCAGTTTGCCGTCGGTGGTGAGGAAGATTTCCACCTCCACCCGAGTGGCCGCGGGACCCGAGCGACCGGCTCTGGCGGCCTCGACGGGCGGGTCCAGCGCCGCCTCGCTCCACCCCACGGGCCAACCGCAGAACTCGATGCTGTGGTAGTCGTTGAGGGGAGATGCCTCAGCGGAGCACCAGATGCGGTAGTACTCCGGCGCTCCCAGCTCCGCCTCGAGAGGGTGTTGCGCGACGGTCGCGCTGTGGCTCGACGCACCGGCCCTGGACGTCATGTCACCGCCGTGCAGGACGACGGTCAGTAATTACATCGGTGGGGCTGAAGGGATCGTGAATCGGGGGATAACAGCGGGGGACGGACTGGGCTGGGAGTGTAGCGCTCTGTAACATTCCGCGACCGCTGCGACGTCGAGGGGGACGCCAGCAGCTGGCAACGCGTTCCCGTGCCGGCGGCAAGTCTGGCGCCGACCGCGCGACCAACCAGCGCCGGCACCGCGCGGACCTCCCGCCCGCGTATCCCACCGTCACGTTGACGGATCTCGAGTGGCCGCGCGAGCCGGGGACCCGGCGTGGCAGACGGACGAAGGCGCAGCTGGCCGTGGTTCAGCCGCAGCGCGGCGCGGCGCTCGCGGTGACCGACGTGCAGGTCGCGCTGCGCCCGCAGGCGAAGAACGGCGAGGGTACGAACGGCAACCAGGCTGGCGAGGCGAACACCGACTGGCACGTCGCGCTCGTGGGCCAGTACGGCGTTATGGGGCGCGGCCTTTCTTCTAGCGGCCGGTCGCCTCCAGGTGGCGCCCTCGGCCGACCTCGTCGGCCTCGCCTGACGCCCGGCTGCCGAGGGCGAACTCTCCCACCGAGCTCTCTGCGTGCGCCACCGAGCCGATCGCGTCGGCAAACAGCTCCGCATCGCCGGCGCCGAGGGCACACGGCGCCAAACGCATCGCGGTCGCCACGAGGTACATGGTCTGGTAGAGCGCGCCGACCTCCTTGAGAATCAGCGCGTACGCGACCGACTGATACTTCCACGTCACGCGTGCGAACCGAGCCGCGATGACGATCAGGATCTGCGGCACCTGATCACTCCCGGTGGC
>CAZVKD010000079.1:5231-11357 GCA_964627675.1 uncultured Gemmatimonadaceae bacterium | reverse complement strand
GGCGGTGGACAGATCAACGGGCACTCGACGCTCCCTGGACCCCAGCGGCCCCGGCACCGGCAGCGCCCTGGACCTGGGTGATCAAGGCCCGCGCGGCAGGTTCGATGCGGCGGAGGAATGGCGCGGGGTACAGGCCCACCCAGAAGATGCACGCGAGCATTGGCCCGAGCACCAGCAGTTCGCGGCGCGAGAGGTCCGCGAGTCCTTCGTTCTCTGTCTTGTCCAGCTTCTGGAACAGAATGCGTTGAATGGCCCACAGGAGATAGGCGGCGGCGAAGATCACGCCCGTCGTCGCGATCACCGTGGCCCACGGGTAGGGTTCAAAAGAGCCCACGAGCACCAGGAATTCCCCCACGAACCCGTTGGTGCCCGGCAGGCCGATTGATGACAGGGACACGATGGTCAGGACGGCGGCGAGGGCCGGCGTCACCTTGGCGAGGCCGCCGAAGGCCGCAATGTCGCGCGAATGTCGGCGCTCATACAACATGCCGGCGAGAAAGAACAGGGCGCCCGTGGAAATTCCGTGGTTCAACATGATGATGATTGCGCCCTGCACGCTTTGGAGGGTGAGCGCCCAAATGCCCAGCATGACGAACCCGAGGTGGCTCACCGAGGAATACGCGATCAGTTTCTTGAAGTCAGGCTGCACCATGGCGACGAGCGCCCCGTAGATGATCCCGATGACCGCCAGCGCCACGACCGTGGCCCGAACCGCCGGGTGCAGGGCGACGTCCGGGAAGAACGGTACGGCGAACCGCAGGAAGCCGTACGTGCCCATCTTCAGGAGAATGCCCGCCAGGATGACGGATCCGGCCGTCGGGGCCTCGACGTGCGCATCCGGCAACCATGTATGGAGCGGAAACATGGGCACCTTGATCGCGAATGCGAGTGCGAACGCGCCGAAGAGCCAAAAGGCCCACGGGTTCACCACCGCGATGTTCCGCAGGAAGTGCTCGTACGCGAAGGAGTACTCGCCCGTGGCCCGGCCGACGAGGATATAGATCGTCAGGATCGCCACGAACATGAGGAGCGAGCCGAGGAAGGTGTAGAGGAAGAACTTGATCGCCGCGTACAGGCGTTGCGGGCCGCCCCAGACCCCGATGATGAAGTACATCGGGATGAGCATGATTTCCCAGAACACGTAGAACACAAACAGGTCGAGCGCGACGAACACGCCGAGCATGCCCGTCGTCAGGACGAGCAGGAGGGCGTAATACGGCCGTTCGCGCTGCGTGATGTAGTGCCAGCTGCCGAGCACGGCGAGCGGCATGGTGAGGGTGGTCAGCAGGACGAGGAACAGAGAGATCCCGTCCACCCCGACCCGATAGGTGATTCCCCACGCCGGTATCCAGGGTCGCGCCACCGTGAACTGCATGGCGGCGGTGGGCTCGAACGTCCACCACAGCCCGACGGAGACCAGGAACTCGACCAGCGCCACCCAGAGCGCCAGCCGTTTGGACTCCTCCGGCGGTCGCAGCATGACGAGCCCGGCGCCGAGCAGCGGAAGCACCAGCAGCGCGTCCAGGGCCCAGCGCTGGTAGCCGATCCCCGCGAGGAAGGTCGCCATGGCCTATCTGGTGAGCACGCGAAGCAGCGCCAGCGTGCCGAGCACGAACAGCCCCACGTACGTGCCGACGTGTCCGGTCTGGAGGCGCGTACCGACCCAGCCCGCGAACCGCATCACCCGGGCCGAGCCGTTCACGCCGATACCGTCAATCACGAACGCGTCCGTGACCTTCCACAAGACCCGCTCGGAGAGCCACACCAATGGTCGCACGACCAGTGCGTCGTAGACCTCGTCCACGTAGTACTTCTTCCATAGCACGCGGGCGAGGCCGGACTCGGCGGGGGACTCGGCCGCCGGGCGCAGACGGGCGGGATCCAGCAGCCGCCACGCGGACCCCAGGCCGGCAACGGCGATCACCGTGGCTCCGAGCAACAGCATCCATTCGGTTCGTGCCGCGAGGTGGAACTCGGGGAGGAAAAGCCCTCCAAGGTCCGTGACCGGCTTCAGCCAGCCCTCCAGCCACCCGGCTGCCGGGAGGACGTGCGGTAGGTTGAGCACGCCTCCCGCCACGGCGCCGAGCGCCAGCACGACCAACGGTCCCGTCATGATCCACGGGGCTTCGTGCAGGTGCTCGCGTTCCCGGTCGCCGGTCCGGTTGGGCCCATGGAAGGTGTACAGCATCATGCGGGTCATGTAGAACGCCGTCAGCAGCGCCGCCGCGACGCCCACCCCCCAGAGCACGTAGAACACGGGCGCCTCGTGGCCGCGCGCGAAGGCGCGCGTGAGAATCTCGTCCTTCGAGAAGAAACCGGAGAACGGCGGCACCCCCGCGATCGCGAGCGTGGCCACCCACATCACCGCGGCGGTCCACGGCATGTGGCGCTGCAGGCCGCCCATGTTGCGCAGGTCCTGGGCGTCCTCGTGGCGATGCGTGGCGTGGTACGCCTGGTGCAGCGCGTGAATGACGGAGCCGGCGCCGAGGAACAGGAGCGCCTTGAAGAAGGCGTGCGTGACGAGATGGAAGATGCCGGAGGCCCACGCGCCCACGCCCACGCCGAGGAACATGTAACCCAGTTGGGAGACCGTGGAGTACGCGAGAATCCGCTTGATGTCCCACTGCTTGAGGGCGATCGTGGCCGCGAACAACGCCGTCACCGCGCCCACCGTCGCGACGACGAGTGAGGACACCGGCGCCAGCGCGAACAGCACGTTCGCTCGCGCCACCAGATACACCCCGGCCGTCACCATCGTGGCGGCGTGGATCAGCGCCGAGACCGGCGTGGGCCCCGCCATCGCGTCCGGGAGCCAGGTGTACAGCGGGATCTGCGCCGACTTGCCCGTGCATCCCAGGAACAACGCCAGGGTGATCAGCGTGATCGTCGTGCCGCCCACCTCGAACGTGGCGGGCGCCGCGCGGAACACCTCCTGGAAGTCGAGCGAGCCCGCGCTCTGGAACAACATGAACATCGCGACCAGGAAGCCGGCATCGCCGATGCGATTCATGATGAACGCCTTTTTGCCGGCGTCCGCGTTGACCTTGTCCTCGAACCAGAACCCGATCAAGAGGTAGCTGCACAGTCCCACCCCTTCCCAGCCCACGAACATGACCGGGAAGTTGGCGCCGAGGACCAGCACCAGCATGAAGAACACGAAGAGGTTGAGATACGAGAAGTAGCGCGCGTAGCCGGGGTCCGCCCCCATGTACCCCACGCTGAACAGGTGAATCAACGCCCCCACGCCGGTGACGACCAGGAGCATCACGGTGGAGAGCTGATCCACCTGCAACGCCACGTCGAGCCTGAGGTCGCCGGCGGGCATCCAGGACCAGTAGGCGAGGACGAACCCCTCGCCCGGGTCCGCTCGGGCCACGCCGCCTGCCACCACCAGGGCCACGGCGAACGCCGCGATCAGCACGCCGACGCCGACCACACTCACCACCCGCGTGGCCCGCGGCCTGAAGAAGCTCAAGGCGCCGTTGACGAGGAACCCGACGAACGGCAGGACGACGACGAGCCAGACGAGCGCGACCGAAGGGGGAACGTCGGCCATTAGCCGCGCAGCAGGCTGAAGGCTTCGATGTCCACGGTCTCCCGATGGCGGAAGATGGCGAGCATGATCGCCAGGCCCACGGCGGCCTCGGCGGCGGCCACGGCCATCACGAAGAAGACGATCACCTGCCCCTGGGGTCCGAGCTGCTGGGCCAGCGCCACGAACGTGAGATTCACGGCGTTCAGCATCAGCTCGACGCTCATGAAGATCACGATCGCGTTCCGCCGCAACAGCACGCCGCCCACCCCGATGCTGAACAGCAGGGCCGAAACCGCGAGCGCCGGGCCCAGGAGCATCACAGCCTCTTCTTCGCCAACACCACGGCGCCCACAATGCCCGCGAGCAGCAGCATGGATGTGATCTCGAACGGGATCAGGTACTCGCGGAACAGCGCCTCGGTGATCAACCCGACGGGCCCCTGCTCCTCGGACATCCGCGCCACCGCGCCGGGCGGCAGGCGCAGGTGATCCGCGGGCACCACCGTGCGAACGGCCCAGAGCTCGAGCGCCAGCACCACGCCCACCCCGAGGGCCACGAACTTGCCCCAGGTGCCGCGCAGGTCCGTCGCGCCGCCCCGGCCCAGGTTCAGCAGCATGATGACGAAGAGGAACAACACCATGATCGCGCCCGCGTACACGAGCACCTGGAGGACCGCGATGAACTGCGCATCGAGCACCACGAACAACGCCGCGATGCAGAACAGCGTGAGAATCAGCCACAGCGCGGCCGCCACCGGGCTCCGGCGGGTCACGCATAGGACGGCGGCCAGAATCGCCACGCCGCTGAAGATCCAGAACACCGCTTCGGTCACGGATCACTCGCCCCGCGGATCAGCGGGGTCCCACAACGACGAGACGGGATGGGTTTGCGCGCAGAGACGCTCGAGATCGTACACAAACCGCGCCCGGTCGTACTCGGCGTTCTCGTAGTGCACCCCGACGTGAATGGCCTCTTCGGGACACACTTCCTGGCAGTATCCGCAGAACACGCAGCGGAACTCGTCGATCTCGTAGATCAGGGGGTAGCGGTGCCCGTCCTCATCCTCGCCGGGCACCAGCTTGATGCAGTTGGCCGGACAGATCTGCGGGCACAGTCCGCACGCCACGCACTTGGCGCGCCCCTGTTCGTCCGTCAGCATCCGATGGGTGCCCCGCCACCGAGGGGACAGGGACCAGCCCGGCTCCGACTTCTGCTCGGGGTACTGCATGGTCACTTTCGGCCGGAACAGGTGGCTGAAGGTGAGGGCCATCCCGTTGACCGTGGCCCGCAGGTAGCTCACGCTGTCGGGCCGCCGCATGACCTTGATCCCGATGGCCATCAGGCGGCCACCCGCGCCCGCCGGCGCGCCCCCACGATGAGCCGATCCCGATCAATCCAGTACACGAGCGCCGCCATCAACACGCCGTTCACCGCGAACAACGCCAGCCCGTAGCGCGGGCCGAGGTCCCAGCCGATGGCGTCGAGCCCGTACACCGTCGTCGCAATGATCACGATGTAGGCCAGCGCCACGGGAATCATGAACTTCCATCCCAACTGCATCAGCTGATCGAACCGGAACCGCGGCAGGGTCCAGCGAATCCAGATGTAGGTGAACACGAAGGCGTTCATCTTGACGAAGAACATGCCCAGGGTCGCCAGCGCTCGCGCCACGGACGGCGGGCCTTCATCCCAGCTGGTGAACGGGATATCCCAGCCGCCGAAGAACAGCGTCGCCATGAGGCCGGACATGGTCATCAACGCAGAATACTCCGCGATGAAGAACATGGAGAACTTCATGGAGCTGTACTCGGTGTGATACCCTGTGATCAACTCGGCTTCGGCCTCGGGCAGGTCAAACGGCAGCCGGTTGGTCTCGGCGAAGGCGGAGATCAGGAACAACACGAACCCCACGCTCAGCGCGAACACGAACCAGACGGTGCGCTGCTGCATCGCCACGATGTCCGAGAGCGTCACATTGCCCGCGACGAGCAACACCGACACGATGGAAAGGCCCAGCGCGATCTCGTACGAGATCATCTGGGCGCTCGAGCGGATGCCGCCGAGGAGGGCGTACTTGTTGCCCGACGACCAGCCGGCGAGCACGATGCCGTAGACGCCGAGGCTCGAAATCGCCAGGATGAACAGGAACCCGACCGGCAAGTCGGCCACCACCATGGCGATGGGACCGGTGTACGTGAAGCGACCGAGCAGCGGGACCGTGAACTCGAAGCCGGGCAGCGGCGCCGCGAACGGCACGACCGAAAAGGTGAGCAGGGCCGGAATGAACGAGATCGCGGGGGCCAGGAAGAACAGCCATCGATCGGCCCCGACGACCGGGAACGTCTCTTCCTTCAGGATATTCTTGAGCCCGTCGGCCACGGATTGGAGCAGTCCCTCCGGCCCCACCCGGTTCGGACCGAGGCGATCCTGCATCCATGCGCTCACCCGGCGCTCCAGCCAGATGACCAGCATCACGCCCACCATGATCGCCGTGAAGACCACCAGGATCTTGACGACGGCGACGAGCAGGAACCCCTTGAGCTCCGCGCTCATACCGGCGCTCCCAGCGCTGTTGCCCCCGCCAGCACCGC
>CAZVKD010000079.1:0-5221 GCA_964627675.1 uncultured Gemmatimonadaceae bacterium | reverse complement strand
CCCCAGCGTGGCGTAGCTCAGGCCGGCGAACACCGCCTCCTCCCGCGCCAGCAGGTCGAACGCGCCAGCGGCGCTCACCAGCGGTTCCCCGACGCCCACCGCCGCCAGCAAGTCACCCAGGATCCACCACGCGGGCCGGGCCATCCCGGGCGCGGGCTTGGCCTGGAAGTAGCGCTGCACCCGCCGGTCACGGTTGACGAAGCTGCCGTCTTCCTCCGCCGTGTTGGCGATGGGGAGCACGACGCGCGCCCCCCGCGCGGCCGCCGGCAACGCGGTACCGAGGTACACAAAGACGCCGGCGCCGGTGAGCGCGCCAGCGGGCACTCCATGGAGCGGCTCGTCGAGCACCAGCACGATGCCGGCCTCCCCGGCGGCCCGCACCGCAGCATCGAACGCCTCCGTGTACCCCACCAGGCGCGCGCCGGTGGCGTTCGGCGCCCGCTCCGAGCGGAGCGCGAGGTTCGACACTCCGGGCAAGGGTGCCTCCCCAGGCACGTGCTCCGCCCGGAACGCGCCCGTCACCGCCGATCCCCCCAGCAGCCGCCGCGCCAGGAACAAGGCCTCGGTGGAGGCGCGGGCCGAGGCGAGCACCACCGGGCGACCGGACACGCCCTTGATCAGCCGGGCCGCGTGCGAAAGGGCCTGATCCCAGTCCGTGGCCCTGAAGCCATCGTCGCCGGCAATCAGCGGCGCTTCGAGGCGATCCCCGCGGTTCATCCATCGGTACTGTCCGCGACCATAGTCGCACATGAAGTGCCGGTTGACCTCCGCATTCGGGCGGGGACGCACGCGAACGACGGCGCTCTGCCGCGTGTCCAGCGTCACGTTACAGCCCTGCGAGCACCCGGTGCAGACGCTGGGCGTTCGGTCCAGCTCCCACGCGCGAGCTTTGTGAAGGAAATCCTTGGAGATGAGCGAGCCCACCGGGCAGAGATCCACCACGTTCCCCGCCCATGCATGATCCAGCTGCCGGCCGGGGTGAATGCCGATGAAGGCGCGATCGCCGCGCTCGCTGACGTTGAGCACGCTCTCCTCGGCCACATGGTCCATGAACCGGACGCACCGGGTGCACAGGATGCACCGGTTGGGCACGTACAGCACGTCGCCGCCGAAATCCTCCACCGGGTTGAACCGCTTGGGGAAGGCGGCGTAGCGCGTGCGGGCCCGACCTTCCTGGAACACGTAATCCTGCAGCTCGCACTCGCCCGCCTGGTCGCAGATGGGACAATCGAGCGGATGATTGATCAGGAGGAATTCCAGCACGCCCTTGCGAGCATCGAGCGCCTGCTGGCTCATCACCCGCACCACCATCCCGGGCGCCACCGGCGTGGCGCAGGCGATCTGCAGCTTGGGGGCCTTCTCGACTTCCACCAGGCACATGCGGCACACGCCCGCCACCGGCAACCCCGGGTGGTAGCAGTAGTGCGGCACCACGACGCCGGCCTGTTTGGCGGCCTCGATGAGGAGCGTTCCCTTGGGAACGGTCACCTCAACGTCTTCGATCGTCAGAGAAACCAGTTCGTCGGCGCTCATTCGCCCCCGGGCATCAGGCCGCTGCGCCGGCGGCGCGCCGGGCCCCCGTGATGTAGGCCTCGAACTCGTGACGGAACTTCCGAATGCCGCTCACCACCGGGGCGGCGCACGAATCACTCAACACGCAGATCGTCTTGCCGGTCATCTGCTCGGACAGATCCAACAGCAGGTCCAGATCCTTCATCTGACCCTCGCCGGCGAGGATGCGTTGCAGAATCTTGGTCACCCACGCTGTCCCTTCGCGGCACTGGGTGCACTGGGCGCAGGACTCGTGCGCGTAGAATCGCGCCAGCCGCATGATCTGGTAGACCATGTCGGCGCTGTCATCGAACACGATGACGCCGCCCGAGCCCAGCATGGTGCCTGTTGCAGCGCACCCCTCGTAATCCAGCAGGCAGCTCTCAGACTCCTCCCGATTCAGGATCGGCACGGACGAGCCGCCGGGAATGCACGCCTTGAGCGTGCGGCCGTCCCGCATCCCGCCGCACAAATCGTACAGCAGGTCGCTGAGCGGAAAGCCCATCGTCACCTCGTAGTTGCCCGGGCGACGGACCTGCCCACACACGCTGAACAGCTTGGTCCCGGTGCTCTTGGGGTTGGCGAGCGACAGCGACTTGTACCACGCGGCGCCGCGGGTCAGGATGTGGGGCACGGCGGCCAGCGTCTCGACGTTGTTGATGGTGGTGGGCATGCCGAACAGGCCGACCGCCGCGGGGAACGGGGGCTTGATGCGCGGGTTGCCCCGACGCCCTTCGATGGAGTTCATCAGCGCCGTCTCTTCCCCGCAGATGTAGGCGCCCGCCCCGCGATGGATGTACATATCGAGCCGCTTGCCCGTCCCCATCGCGTTGGGGCCGAGGATCCCTTCCCGGTAGGCCTCGTCAAGCGCGTGCTGCATGATGGCCAGGGCTTCGGTGAACTCTCCGCGGATGTAGATGTAGGTGACGTCCGCCTGGATGGCGTGCTGCGCGATGGCGCACCCCTCGATCAGCGCGTGCGGTGTCCACCGCATGATTTCACGGTCTTTGAAGGTCCCGGGCTCGGATTCGTCGGCGTTGCAGCACAGGTAATGGGGTTTCGTCTTTTCCTTCGGCATGAAGGACCACTTGAGCCCGGTGGGGAATCCCGCCCCGCCCCGGCCCCGCAGTCCCGACTCCTTCACGATCTCCACGATCTCCCCCGGCGACATGCCCAGGGCCGTGCGCAGCGCCGCGTAGCCGCCGCGTTTCACCCACCCCTGGTAGCTGCGCGCGTCCGCCTCCCCGAAGTACTGCGAGAGCACGACGGTCTCGCGAGGATGCGGCTGATGGGGATACCCCACGTCTACCCGCTCCCCGGCTTCCCCGCCCCGCGGCGGCACGATCGCATCACGGGTACCTCCTCAGGAGTTCGGGCACCTTCTCCGCCGTCACGCTTTCGATGAAGTCGTCACCGATCATGACGGGCGTCGCGAATCCGCACGCCCCCAGGCACTCCACCTCCACGACCGTGTATTTCCCGTCGGGCGAGGTGGTGCCCAGCTCGCGGCACCCGGTGTGGGTCAGAAACGCCCGCACCACCTCTTCCGCCCCGCAGAGATTGCACGGCGTCGTGGTGCAGACCTGGATGAAGTGCTTCCCCACCGGCTGCTGATGGTACATGGTGTAGAAGGTCACCACGCCCTTCACGTACGCGGGTGTGAGGCCCAGCACCTCGGCCACCTCGGTCATGGCCGCGTCGGAAATCCAGCCGCGCGCCTCCTGCACCATCCACAACGCGGGCAGGAGCGCGGCCCGCTTGGTGGGGTAGCGCGCGAGCACCGCATCGAGCCGCCGGCGCATCTCGCCCGTGAAGACGAGTTCGTACGGAGCCGCGCCCTGCGCGCTCACCGGTCCACTTCTCCCATGACGATGTCCACGCTCGCGTTGATGGCGATCAGGTCGGACAGCAGGCATCCCTCGGCCATCTTGGGAAGCGCCGAGAGGTTGATGAACGACGGGGGCCGAATGCGCCAGCGCACCGGCTTCGCGGTTCCGTCGGACACGAGGTAGTAGCCCAGTTCGCCCTTGCCGTTCTCGATCGGGAAGTAGGCCTCCCCGACCGGCGCCCTGACGCCTTCCATCACCTGCTTGAAATGGAAGATCATCGCCTCCATGTCGCTCATCGCCGCGCTCTTGGGCGGCAAGATCACGCGCGGATCATCCACGTTGAGGGGGCCGTCCGGCAGCCGGGCGAGTGCCTGCGCCAGAATCCGCGTGGACTGCCGCAGCTCTTCGAAGCGCACCAGATAGCGGTCGTACACGTCGCCGTGCTCACCCACCGGTATCTCAAAGTCGTATTCCTCGTACCCCAGGTAGGGGCGGTCCTTGCGCACGTCGTAGGGAACGCCGGAGGCGCGGAGCATGGGGCCCGAAAGGGAGAAGTTGATCGCCTCCTCCGCCGTCAGCGCGCCGACGCCCTGGGTCCGGGCGCACCAAATGCCGTTGCGGCTCAAGACCCGGTCCACCTCGTCGAGGGTCTTCGGGAAATGGCGACACCATTCTCGCAGGCCTTCCACCCACCCGTCCGGCACGTCGGCCATCATGCCACCGACGCGCGTGAGACTCGTCGTGAGGCGCGCGCCGGTCCACGCCTCCTGGAAGTTGTAGATTCGCTCCCGCTCGTAAAACGTCCACAAGAACGGCGTGAAGGCGCCGATGTCGATCGCCGTGGTACCCATCCATACCAGGTGGGAGATGATGCGGCTCATCTCGCAGGCGATCACCCGCAAGACGCGGCACCGCTCGGTGATCTCGATCCCCATCAGCTTCTCGACGGCCAACGCCAGGCCCACGTTATTCGCCATGGGCGAGAGGTAGTCCGTGCGATCCGTGAGCGGGATGAGCTGGTTGAAGTGCCGGTACTCTCCGAGCTTCTCGAACCCCGAATGCAGATAGCCGACGTGGGGGATGACCCGCACCACGACTTCGCCATCCAGTTCCACCACCAGTCGCAACACACCATGCGTGGCCGGATGCTGCGGGCCGAGATTGAGCAGCATGTGGTGACCGCCCGGGTCCGCCTCGTCCTCGTCGTCAGGGTACGTGGGGCCGACACCGAGCGGCACCCGGACGGGGCGGCCGCGGGGATCCACACCGGTCGTGGCGAGTTCGAACTCGAGGGTGCGCTTGGCGCTCACGACGACTCCGGTGGCGGCTCCGGGATCACGCCGCGCTCCCCTCGCCGGAGGCGCTCCTGCATGTCGGCCGGCAGGTGGCGGTAGGCCTGGGCGATTGACAGCTCTTCCATGGAGTAGTGCGCTTCCGGGTGAATATTCAGGGCCTGACGCACTTGCTCCGACCGAGAGAACCGGCCGCGGAGCGGGAAATCCTTCCGCAACGGGTACCCTTCCCCGTAGGTCTCCCACATGAGAATGCGACGCAGGTCCGGGTGCCCGCGGAACGCGATCCCGAACATGTCGTACACCTCGCGCTCGAGCCAATCGGCGCCGCGCCAGATCGGGACCACCGAATCCACTTCCAGCGGGCGGTCCTTCTCCAGCTCGACCTTCACGCGAAGCGGGACCCTCCGCTCGAGCGAGAACAGCTCGTAAACGAGCTCCAGCGGGCGCTCCGGATCGCGGAACTCCACAGCCGTGATGTCCACGAGATAGTCGTACCGGTGCCCGGCGGTCTCCTTGAGCCAGGTCAGGACGTCGCGGAGGGCGGCC
>CAZVKD010000078.1:0-11403 GCA_964627675.1 uncultured Gemmatimonadaceae bacterium | reverse complement strand
TCCTCACGAACAGGTGGCCGCAGAGCTCCGCAAGAAATGGCTGCTCGGCACCGCCGAGTAGTTTGGTCCGAGCAGGCTTCGCACGCCCTCGATGAGGCTGTCGGTTACGTCGCCCAGCATTCTCTCGCGGCAGCGCGTCGGCTTTTGGATGAAGCACTCGACGCTGCGGGTTCGCTCGACCAGCTCAGCGAGCGCGGCGGCTGAGGCCTGCGTGCAGTAGAAACGGCGTGTTCCGTCACGCGTTCTCCGTGGTCAGGAAGTCGCGCCCGCGTCCAGGTCGCCGATCACGGATCACGGATAACGGACACCGGAGAACATCTCATCGTCGCCCCTTGACTCCGCTCCCCATCGTGGTGTAATCCCCTCAATCGCCCGCTTGGAGTCGCGATGCCGTCCGCGCGTGCCGCCCTTACGGCCGTTACTGCCTTGACTGCCCTTACGGCCTCCATCCATGCCGCCCATGCCGCGCCGCAAGACACGCTCCGTGCGATCGTCACCGCCAAGTTCCGCGCCGAGCTCGAAGCGATCGCTCGCGATTTCAGCGGCGTCTATGGCGCACAGGTCGTGGACCTCACGGACGGTACGGCCATCGGGGTCAACGCCGATCTCGTCTTCCCGCAGGGCAGTGCCATCAAGATTCCGATCCTGCTGGAGCTGTTCCGCCGCGCCGACGAGCGACCCGGCCTGCTCTCGGAACGCCGTCCGGTGACGGACGCCCTGCGCACCGGTGGTTCGGGGATCCTCCAGCGATTCGGCAACGGGACATCGGAGCTGGCCCTGGAAGATCTGGCGGTGCTCATGATCGTGCTGTCCGACAACACGGCGACCAACATGCTGATTGACGAGCTGGGGATGGACGCGGTGAACCGCAACCTTGACCGGCTCGCCATGCCGAAGACGCGACTCCGGCGCAAGATGATTCGGCCCGACGCCTCGGCGAGGGGCGAGGAGAACGTCTCGACGCCCGCCGAGGCGGCGATGTTCATGGCGCGGCTGGCGAGGTGCGACCTTCCCCTCTCGACCGTTTCGTGCCGGCGCATGCGGGAGATCCTCGAGATCCCCAAAGGCGGGCCGGTACGGGCGCCCGTCCCCCCTGCCGTCCCGATCGCCTTCAAACCGGGCGGCATTGAAGGCGTCACGACGGTGTGGGCGCTGGTGAATCTGCCCGGGCGACCCTATGCGCTCGCCGTGATGACCACGTACGGGGGTGACGGCGGGGAGGCCGTGCGTCGTACGTCGGAGGCGGCGTACCAGTTCTTTTCGCGACTGGCCGGCGCCACGCCGTTTGGAACCCGGGTGCCCCCGCGCTGAGGCCCGCCGGGTCGCGTCGCTGCCCCCTCTGGGCGCGGGTAAGCCGCGACCCAGGCCGCACGCTATTGCGGGCCTCCGACCCGGGCACGATGTTGTCTCCCTCACCGACAGGAACGGGATTTGATCCGCCGCGACATGCTGGGCCTGGTTCGCCAGGCGATGAGCGACCTGTACGCGGTGGAACGCGAGATCGGCCGCGGCGGTGCCGCCCGCGTGTTTCTCGCGTGGGACGCCAAGGGCGAGAAGGTGGCCCTCAAGGTGTTGCACCCCGAGCTGTCGGTGAGCGTGACGGCGGAGCGGTTTCTGCGAGAGATTGCCATGCTGTCCACGCTCGAACACCCGCTCATCGCGCGCCTGCTGGACTGGGGCGAGCGCGATTTCCTGGTCTATTACGCCATGCGCTTCATCGAGGGGCCCAGTTTGCGCCTGCATCTGGACCGCGAGCGTCGCGCCACGATCAGCGATACGATCCGTATCGGGTGCGATCTGCTGGCGGCGCTCGACGTGGCGCACCGGCGGGGCATCGTGCACCGGGACGTGAAGCCCGAAAACGTGATCCTGTCCCGCGAGGGCGCGGTGCTGCTGGATTTCGGTATCGCGCGCGCGGTGGCGGCTTCGGGAACGGACCGGCTCACGCGCTCGGGCTTCACCGTCGGCACGACGTCGTACATGAGCCCGGAGCAGATCCTTGGCGCGGACGACCTGGATCAGCGGAGCGACGTCTATTCGGTGGGCTGCCTCTTGTTCGAGTGCCTCGCCGCGCGGCCGCCGTTCACGGACCCCACGGCGCAGGCCATCGCCAAAGCCCAAACGGCCCGCCACGCGCCGAAGATCGAGGACGTCCGTCCCGAGGTTGCCGACTCTCTCGCCCGGGTGTTGGAGCGTGCCTTGAACCACGAGCCAGCCGGGCGGTGGCAGTCGGCGGCGGAGATGCGGGAGGCGCTGAGCAGCTGCCGGTAGGTGGCCACAGGCGACTGCAGGTCGGTGTGGGTTCGGGGGGGCGCGGGGGGTAGCTTGACCTAACCCATAGTGGCTTCTACCTTTCGCAGGCTCTGGAGGAACTGGCCGCCTCATCGAGGCCGGCCCGCACTCTTGGTAAGGTTGTGGATGCCGACGATCAATCAGCTCGTCCGACAGGGACGGCGCGACGTCATCAAAAAGGAAAAGGCCCCGGCGCTTCGGGCCAATCCGCAGAAGCGCGGGGTGTGCACGCGGGTGTACACGACGACGCCTAAGAAACCCAACTCGGCGCTTCGGAAGGTGGCGCGGGTGCGGCTGACCAACGGACTCGAGGTGACGAGCTACATTCCCGGCGAAGGTCATAACCTCCAGGAGCACAGCATCGTGCTGATCCGGGGAGGTCGGGTGAAGGATCTGCCGGGCGTGCGGTATCACATCATCCGGGGCACGCTCGACGCCGCCGGGGTGAACGACCGGAAGCAGAGCCGGTCCAAGTACGGGGCCAAGAGGCCGAAATGAGCCGGCGGCAGAAAGCGATCCGCCGGCACGTGCCGGCCGATCCCCGATACGACAGCCAGACCGTGTCGAAGTTCATCAGCTCGGTCATGGAGCGGGGCAAGAAATCGCTCGCGGAGACGATCTTCTACCGAGCCATGGACCTGATCGAGCAGCGCACCCAGCAGCCGGGGGTGAACGTGTTCAAGCAGGCGCTGAACAACGTGAAGCCGGTGCTGGAGGTGAAGAGCCGCCGCGTGGGCGGCGCCACCTACCAGGTGCCCGTGGAAGTGCGGCCGGAACGGCGCACGGCGCTCGCGATGCGGTGGATTCTGGCCTACGCGCGCGAGCGCGGCGAGAAGACGATGGCCGAGCGGCTGGCCGCGGAGTTGATCCTGGCCTCGAAGGGCGAGGGCAACGCCGTCAAGAAGAAAGAAGACACGCACCGCATGGCGGAAGCGAACCGGGCGTTTGCGCACTATCGGTGGTAGGAGACGGTAAGAGCGGCAAGCGGGTGAGAAGTAAGAAGTAAGAGGGAGGAGGCCACGGCGCTGGCCGGCGCACCTCGCCCCTCTCACGTCTCACCTCTCACGCAACTCTAAACCGACAATTTCGGGACCCTGGTTCAAGGGATCCCGCGTCGCAGGGGGAAGCCCCCGGACGGTTGCGGAGCGAGACCAGTCCCCTGGCGGACGACGGTCGCCCCGCTTTTTCGCTGGCTCGGGAGACGCGGTCGGCCGGGTCCATGGGACGGCGGACGGCGAGCAACCCAAGGCAGGCAACTGACAGGTGACCAATTTGATTTCTATGCCTCGCACCATGCCGCTCGAAAAGGTCCGAAACATCGGCATCATGGCCCACATTGATGCCGGGAAGACCACGACCACCGAGCGGATCCTGTACTACACCGGGCGTACGTACAAGCTCGGCGAGGTGCACGACGGCACCGCCACGATGGATTGGATGGAGCAGGAGCAGGAGCGGGGCATCACGATCACGTCAGCGGCCACGTATTGCCAGTGGCCCCGCCTGGGCGAAGTGCATCAGATCAACATCATTGACACGCCCGGGCATGTGGACTTCACGGTCGAAGTGGAGCGGTCGTTGCGGGTGCTCGACGGCGCGGTCGCCCTGCTCGATGCCGTCGGCGGGGTGGAGCCGCAGACCGAAACGGTGTGGCGGCAGGCGGATCGGTACGGCGTGCCGCGCATCGTGTTCGTGAACAAGATGGACCGGGTGGGCGCCGACTTCGACCGCTGTCTGGAGATGGTCCGGGAGCGGCTCGGCGCCAAGGCGTTTCCGGTGCAGTACCCCCTGGGCTCGGGCGAGCTGTTCACCGGTCTGATTGACATCGTGCGACAGGTCGAAGTGGTGTACGACGACGAGTCCCTGGGGGCCAAGTGGGTGGAGGGGCCGGTGCCGGAGGCATTCCGCGAGAAGGTGGCCGAGCTGCGCCACGAGCTGATCGAGGCCTCGGTGGAGCACGACGAGGAGGTGCTGCACAAGTATCTGGAGGACCACGAGCTGACGGAGGCCGATCTGCGCCGGGCCATTCGCAGGGCCACAATCGGGGGCCACATCGTGCCCGTGTTTTGTGGCGCCGCGTTCCGCAACAAGGGGGTGCAGCGCCTGCTGGACGGGATCGTGGACTATCTGCCCAGCCCGCTGGACGTGCCGGCGGTCCGGGGGCACCTCCCGCATCACGATGAGACGTTTATCGAGCGGCAGGCCTCGGATGACGAACCGTTCAGCGCCCTGGCGTTCAAGATTGCCACCGATCCCTACGTCGGAAAGCTGACGTTTTTCCGGGTGTACTCGGGCGTGCTGAACGCGGGCTCGTATGTGTACAACTCCACCAAGGACCGCAAGGAGCGCATCGGGCGGCTGCTCCAGATGCACGCCAACAAGCGGGAGGAGATCGCGGAGGTGCGGGCCGGGGACATCGCGGCGGCCATCGGTCTGCGCGAGACGCGCACCGGCGATACGCTGTGCGACGAGGACCACCCGATCATCCTGGAGACGATGCGCTTCCCGGCGCCCGTGATCTCGGTGGCGATCGAGCCCAAGACCAAGGCGGATCAGGACCGGCTGGGCACGGCGCTGCAGAAGTTGGCCGAGGAAGATCCGACCTTCCACGTGCGCACGGATCCCGAAACGGCCCAAACGATCATCTCCGGGATGGGCGAGCTGCACCTGGAGATCATCGTGGATCGGATGCGGCGCGAGTTCAACGTGCAGGCGAACGTCGGCCGGCCGCAGGTGGCCTACCGCGAGACGATCCGCCGGCGGGTGGAGGAAGTCGAAGGGAAGTTCGTGCGGCAGACCGGGGGCCGCGGGCAGTACGGCCACGTGGTCATCAATCTCGGTCCCGCCGAGCCCGGCCAGGGGTTTGTGTTCGAAGACAAGATCGTCGGCGGGACGGTGCCCCGGGAGTACATCGGGCCGGTGGAGCAGGGCATCGAGGAGGCGCTGGAGAACGGGGTGTTGGCCGGGTATCCGGTGGTGGACGTGAAGGTGGAGCTGGTGGACGGGAGTTATCACGAGGTGGATTCGAGCGAGATGGCCTTCAAGATCGCCGGGTCCATGGCGTTCAAGGAGGCGGCGTCGCAGGCCGGTCCGGTGTTGCTCGAGCCGATCATGGACGTGGAGGTGGTCACGCCCTCGGAGTACATGGGCGAGGTCTTCGGCGACCTCAACAGCCGGCGGGGCAAGATCGGGGGCATGACGCAGCGGGGAGACGCGCAGGTCATTGCGGCCAGCGTGCCGTTGGCGGAGATGTTCGGGTATTCCACGATCCTGCGATCCATGACGCAGGGCCGGGCCGTATACACGATGCAGTTCTCGCACTACGCGGAAGTGCCGAAGTCCAAAGCGGACGAGCTGATCAGCAAGCTCAAGGGCTAAGGGGAGACCAATGGCGAAGGCGAAGTTCGAGCGGACCAAACCGCACGTGAACGTGGGCACCATCGGACACGTGGACCACGGCAAGACGACCCTGACGGCGGCGATGACGAAGGTGGCGGCGGCGAAGGGCCTGGCGAAGTACGTGAGCTACGACGAGGTGGCCAAGGCGTCGGCCTCGCAGGGGCGGCGCGACGCCACGAAGATCCTTACGATCGCGACGGCTCACGTGGAATACAGCACCGACAAGCGACACTACGCCCACGTGGACTGCCCGGGGCACGCCGACTACGTGAAGAATATGATCACCGGAGCGGCGCAGATGGACGGCGCCATCCTGGTGGTGAGCGCGGTGGACGGCCCCATGCCGCAGACGCGGGAGCACATCCTGCTCGCGCGGCAGGTGAACGTGCCCTACATCGTGGTGTTCCTCAACAAGTGCGACCTGGTGGACGACGCGGAGCTGCTCGACCTGGTGGAGCTCGAGGTGCGGGAGCTGCTGTCGGCGTACGAGTTCCCCGGTGACGCGGTGCCGGTGATCCGGGGGTCGGCCACGAAGGCGCTCGCCGGCGACCCGGAGGCGGTCAAGAAGATCTGGGAGCTGCTCGACGCCCTGGACGCCTACATCCCGGTGCCGGAGCGCGAGGTGGACAAGCCCTTCCTGATGCCGGTGGAGGACGTGTTCTCCATCACGGGCCGCGGCACCGTGGCCACGGGCCGGATCGAGCGCGGCAAGATCAAGGTGAACGAAGAAGTGGAACTGGTGGGCTTCGGCGCGGACAAGAAGACGGTCGTGACCGGGGTGGAGATGTTCCGCAAGCTCTTGGACGAGGGCGTAGCAGGCGACAACGTGGGGCTCCTGTTGCGCGGCATCGAAAAGACGGAGATCGAGCGGGGCATGGTGCTGGCCAAACCCAAGTCGGTGACGCCGCACACCAAGTTCGAGGCGGAGGTCTACGTCTTGACGAAGGAAGAGGGCGGTCGCCACACGCCGTTCTTCAAGGGCTATCGCCCGCAGTTCTACTTCCGGACCACGGACGTGACGGGCTCCGTGGAGTTGCCCCCCGGCGTGGAGATGGTCATGCCGGGTGACAACACCAAGATGACGATCGAGCTGATCACGCCCATCGCCATGCAGGAGCAGCTGCGCTTCGCCATCCGCGAAGGCGGGCGCACGGTAGGGGCGGGCGTGGTGACCAAGATCCTGGCGTAAGGGCGACGGCAACGGGGGCCGAAAGGCGGGATGGGCAGATGGCCGGACGAATCCGGATTCGACTGAAAGCCTTCGACCACGCGGTGCTCGATCAGGCCGCGGCGGATATCGTGCGCACGGTCGAGAAAAGCGGGTCCAAGGTGTCCGGCCCGATCCCGCTGCCGACCAAGGTGCAGCGCTGGACCGTGCTGCGGAGCCCGCACGTGGACAAGAAGAGCCGGGAGCAGTTCGAGTTGAAGACCCACAAGCGGCTGATTGACATCACCGAGGCCCGGCCCCAGACGGTGGACGCCTTGACCAAACTGGATCTTCCGGCCGGTGTGGATGTGGAGATCAAGGTCGAATAACGATGAACGGCATCCTGGGGCGCAAACTGGGCATGACGCGGCTGTTCGATGATCAGGGGCGGGCCACGCCCGTGACGGTCATCGAGGCGGGGCCGTGTCCGGTGGTACAGGTCAGAACCACGGCGGCAGGCACACCGGCTGTACAGTTGGGGTTCGGGGGCCGCAAGGCCACGCGCGTCACGCGGGCCGCGGCGGGGCACGCCAAGAAGGCGGGGCTGGAGGTCGTGCCGCGGATTCTCCGGGAGTTCGCGGCGGACGCCGGTTCGGGGGCGGCGCCTGAAGCCGGGCAGATGGTTACGGTGTCCATCTTCCGGCCCGGGGACTTCGTCAAAGTCACGGGCACGACCAAGGGTCGGGGCTTCCAGGGCGTGGTCAAGCGCCACGGCTTCGGTGGCGGTCCGGCGACTCACGGCAACACGCGGCACCGCAAGCCGGGCAGCGTGGGGCCGGGGACCGACCCGTCACGCGTGATCAAGGGCAAGCGGATGCCCGGTCACATGGGCGCGGCTCGGCACACGGAGGTGGGGCTGCGTGTGGTGAAGGTGGACAGCGAGCGCAATCTGTTGTTCGTGCGGGGCGCGGTGCCTGGGCCCATGCGGGGCGTGGTGGCGGTGCGCAAGCAAGGGGGGCGAGGCCGGTATGCTTGAGGCGGCGCACTTCACGGCGGCGGCCAAGCGCAAAGGCAGCTATGCGCTTCCAGCCGAGTTCGACGGGGCGGTGAATCCGGTGGTTCTGCATCAGGCGGTCCGCGCCTTCCTGAACAACCAGCGGCAGGGCACGCACGCCACGAAGACCCGGGGGTTGGTGTCGGGCGGTAACCAGAAGCCCTGGAGGCAGAAAGGGACGGGTCGGGCCCGTCAGGGATCGATCCGAGCGCCCCACTGGCCGGGTGGCGGAACCGTGTTCGGCCCCCAGCCGCGGTCCTACCGGACCGAGCTGCCGCGCAAGGTGCGGCGGCTGGCCCGGCGCTCGGCGCTCAACGCCCGCGCGCAGGCGGGCGGCCTTTACGTGATCGAGCAGCTGGCGCTGGAACAGCCCAAGACCCGGCTCGTGGCCGAGCTATTGGGGAAGATGGAGATCGGCGGTCGCAAGGCGCTGCTCCTGACGGCCGAGCATCGGCCGGACCTGTACCGGGCGGCGAGGAACATCCCCAACGTGCGGGTCATGCGATACGCGGACGCGGCGGCCTACGACCTGCTCTGGGCGGACGCGGTGGTGGTCGAGGAAGCGGCGCTGGGTGGGCACGCGCTCGCGCGGGCGCCGAAGCGCCGGGCCACGGCGGCGGCGCCGAAGGCTCGCACGGCGGCCAGGAAGGCCCCGGGCAAGAAGCCGCCGGCGAAGAAGAACAAGGCGAGGTAGGCTAAGGCGATGCCATCGATCCACGAAGCCGTGATTCGGCCGCTGGTGACGGAGAAGTCCTCGGCGCTGTATCGGACGCGCAAGGAGTACACCTTCGTGGCGCATCCTGGGGCCACGAAAGCCGAGATTCGGCGTGCCATCGAGGCGCTGTTCGATGTCACCGTGGTGCGGGTGCGCACGCTGCAGCAGCGGGCGCGTCGCAAGACGCAGGGGCGGTTCGCAGGCCGGCGGCCGCGATGGAAAAAGGCGTACGTGCGGCTCAAAGAAGGCGACTCGTTGGCGATCTTCGAGGGTTGACCCGATGGGAGTGAGACAACTTCGCCCCACGAGCGCCGGCACGCGGCTTCGATCCGTACCCGATTTCGCCGAGCTGACCCGCGCCGAGCCCGAGCGAGCGCTGCTTGAGCCGCTGCGCAAGTCGGGCGGCCGCAACAACCAGGGGCACGTCACCGTGCGGCGCCGGGGGGGGGGACATCGGCGCCGGTACCGGCAGATTGACTTCCGCCGGGCCAAGTTCGGGATCCCGGCTCGAGTGACCGCGGTGGAGTACGATCCCAATCGCACGGCGCGCATCGCGTTGCTGACCTATGCCGACGGGGAGAAGCGCTACATCCTGCACCCGCGGGATCTGCGGGTGGGCGATCAGGTCGTCTCGGGTCCGGGCAGCGACGTCCGGACGGGCAACGCGCTGCCGCTGGCGGAGATCCCGCTGGGGATCACGGTTCACTGCGTGGAGCTGAAGCGGGGGGGCGGCGCCAAGCTGTGTCGGTCAGCGGGCTCGGGCGCGCAGGTCGTGGCGCGAGAGGGTCGTTACGTCACGCTCAAGCTGCGCAGCGGCGAGGTCCGCATGGTGCGCGGCGAGTGCCTGGCGACGGTGGGGGAGGTGGGCAACGCCGAGCACGAGCTGGTGCGCATCGGCAAGGCCGGACGGAACCGCTGGTTGGGCAAGCGCCCCAAGGTGCGCGGGGTGGCGATGAACCCGGTGGATCACCCGCTGGGCGGCGGCGAAGGGAAATCTTCCGGCGGCCGCCCGCCCACGTCGCCCTGGGGCAGACCGGAGGGTCGCAAGACGCGTCACGTCAAGAAGGCGAGCACCAAGTTGATCGTGCGAGGTCGGAAGCGAGGGAAGGCCACGCAATGAGCCATCACCCTTCGGCCGTCAGCGGTTGGCGGGATGCCCACTGCTGCGGGCCGATGGCCGACGGCTGATTGCCAGCGGCGGAGAGTCCATGGCACGGAGCATCAAGAAAGGTCCGTTCGTCGAGGAGTCGCTCCTCAAGAAGGTCCGCGCGCTGAACGCGGCGAACGAGAAGCGTGTGTTCAAGACCTGGTCCCGGGGGTCCACCATCACGCCGGAGTTCGTGGGCCACACGATCGCAGTGCACAACGGGAACAAGTTTGTTCCGGTGTACATCAGCGAAAACATGGTCGGGCACAAGCTGGGCGAGTTCGCGCCCACGCGACTGTTCCGGGGACACACGACCAGGGTCGTGGCCGACACCAAGGCGGCGCCGGAAGCGGCGCCGTCCGCGCCGGAGAAGAAGTAACGATGGCCGCTCGGGCGATTCAGCGCGGGGTACGGCAATCCGCGCGCAAGATGCGGCTGGTGATGGATCAGATCCGCGGGTGCAACGTGAACGAGGCATATGCCGCGCTCAAGTTCTCCAAGAAGCGCGCGGCCAGGCAGATCGAGAAGGTGTTGCGGTCGGCAGTCTCGAATGCCGAGCAGGACGCGCAGCGCGACAACGCCGCCTTCGACGTGGATCGCCTGTACGTTGCGTACGCCGTGGTGAACGAGGGCCAGACGCTGAAGCGATTCACGGCGGCCGCCCTGGGTCGCGCGACGCCGATTCGGAAACGCACGAGCATCGTGGAGATTCGCGTGGCGGAGAGGAAGGAGACCTAAGTGGGTCAGAAGACGCATCCCTACGGGTTCCGGCTCGGGATCGTCAAGCCGTGGCGGTCACGCTGGTTCGCCCGGCGGGACATGGCCGATCTGCTCAAGGAGGACGAGCTGGTGCGCAAGTATCTGCGCACCCGGCTGGCGCACGCCGCGATCTCGGACGTGCACGTGGAGCGGCGGCCGGGCAAGGTCACGGTCACCGTGTTCACGGGGCGGCCGGGCGTCGTGATCGGCAAGCGGGGGGCGGAGGTGGACAAGCTGCGGGATGAGTTGGCGCAGCTGACGGGCAAGGAGGTGGGCATCAACGTCGAGGAGATCAAGCGGCCGGAACTCGATGCGCAACTCGTGGCCGACAGCGTGGCGCACCAGCTCACGCAGCGGGTGTCGTTCCGGCGGGCTATGAAGCGGGCGGTGCAGAGCGCCATGCGCATGGGCGCGCAGGGCATCAAGATCCGGTGTGGTGGGCGGCTGGGCGGCGCCGAGATTGCCCGCACGGAGGGCTATCATGAGGGGCGGGTACCGCTTCACACGCTCCGGGCCGACGTGGACTACGCCACCGGCACCGCCAAGACCACGTACGGCACGATCGGGGTGAAGGTGTGGATCTTCAAGGGCGAGGTGGTCGAAGACCGCCGCGGCCGGACGTACAGCACGGGAGCCTGAGGCCATGCTCGCGCCGAAGCGGGTCAAGTATCGCAAGATGATGAAAGGTCGCACGCGCGGGCACGCGACGCGGGGGAATACCGTGGCGTTCGGCCAGTTCGGACTCATGGCCCTGGAGCCGGGGTGGGTGTCCAGCCGCCAGATCGAGGCGTCGCGCGTGGCGCTCACGCGGGAGATGAAGCGCGGCGGCAAGGTGTGGATCCGCATCTTCCCGGACAAGCCGATCACCAAGAAGCCCGCGGAGACCAGGA
>CAZVKD010000077.1:4077-11419 GCA_964627675.1 uncultured Gemmatimonadaceae bacterium | reverse complement strand
GGCTCGGGAGCAGCGCATGGATCCCGCCCACGCCGTGCGGGTGGCTCGTGAAGTGATCGCCGCCGCGGTACAGGAGCAGGAAGGCGCGGTCGCCGCGTCCCCGGGCGAGGTCCGCCGGGTCCACGTGGTGGGGGGCGCCGGCAAGATGGGACAGTGGCTGGTGCGCTTCTTCCGCGCTCAGGGCCACGACGTGATGACCACCGACCCCGCGGGGCCCGTGCCGGGCGCGCGATCGGTGACTCTGGCCGAGGGGTTGCACGACGCCGACGTGGTGTTGATCGCCACGCCCCTGTCCACCGCCGCGGTGACGCTGGAGGAGATCCTGGGGCACGACCCGGCGGGCCTGGTGGCGGACATCTTTTCGCTCAAGAGCCCCGTACTGCGAACGCTTGCGGCCGCGGCGGGCGCCGGCCGGCGGGTGAGCAGCCTCCATCCCCTGTTCGGGCCCTCGGTCCGCACGCTCAGCGGGCGCGTGATGGCGGTGCTGGACTGTGGCAACTCGGCGGCGGCCGACGAGGCGGCCGCGCTGTTCCGCGACACAGCGCTCACGGTGACGCGACTCCCGCTCGAGCAGCACGACGCCTACATGCAGTACGTGCTGGGACTCAGCCACCTCATCGCGATTCTGTTCTTTACGACGCTCGCCGCCGGCGACCGCCCGGCGGGGGACCTCCGCCGAATGACGAGCACCACATTCAATCGCGTCTCGCGCATCGCGGCGGACGTGGCGGCCGAGAACCCGTACCTCTACTACGAGATTCAGCATCTGAACCGCCATTCCGGGGAGCTGTACGAATTGGTGCGGCGGTCGCTGGCGAGGATCGAGGCGGCCGCGCTGGCCCAGGATCCGACGGACTTCGTCCAGCTCATGGAGGCGGGACGGCGGCTGTTCGGCTCCGGCGTCCCGGAAGAACTCGGCTGAGGCTTACGGGGGCGGCACCCTCCCCGGCCGCATCTGCAGCTGCCGTTGCCGCACCTGTTCCACCTGTCGCTGGAAGCGCTCCCACATCAGCGTGAGCTGAGCGCGCTGGATCGGCGTCAGGAAGGTAGCGTATTCCCGCTGGTCCGCCTTTGCCTGGTCGAGCTTCTCCTGGCCGAGGGTCATGAGGCCATCGAGCAGGCGCGAGACGCTGTCGGCGTCCGCGGCGACGCCCGGCCGCATCTGGCTTTCCAGCGCTCGCCAGAAGGCGCGTTCGCGCTGCTCCAGCTCCCGCCGCCGCTCGAACGATCGCTGCGTGACCTCCCGGAACCTCCGATCCTGTTCCGGCGTGAGGCCGGCCTGCGCTCGGAAGCTCTCCAGGAACCGCTCCATGACTTGCCGGCGCAGCGTCTCCGCCATTGGCGGCTCCTGAGCGCCAAGCGGTGGCGCCGCGATCAGCAGGGCAATCAGACAGAGTCCCCGCATCAGCCCTCCATCAGCCTGAGCAGCTCGCGGAGCTGGGGCTCCGTGAGGTCGGTGAACCCCACCCCGAGGTCGTCTGGCAGCGGCGCCTCGAGGACCATGGAGTCGAGCACTTCACTCAATTCGTCGAGAGAGAGCTCGGGCAGGAACGGCGCAACCAGCGCCGGGGGGTCCGGTCGGTCCCGGAGGGCGCCACGCGCCAGCAATCCGCCCGCGGCAATCAGCGCCACCGCCGCTGCCGCGCGGAGCGCCGCCGGTGCCGCGAAGAGCGCCCTGAGCGGCAGGGCCCGAGGGGTGGGGCGAGAAGCGTCCCGGAGCCGCGCGAGCACGCCGGCCGCCACGCGCTCCGGGTTCACGGACCGCGCGGCACGCTCGCCGAGGCGTTCGGCAATCTGCTGGAGTTCCCGCTCGTTCATGCTTCCGCCACCCGTTTCAGCCGCTGAAGGGCGTGATGATAATGCACCCGCGCGGCGCCCGCCGTGGTGCCGAGCGCCCGGGCGATGTCGTCGTACTCGAGACCCTGCTGTGCCCGCAACAGAAACACGTCTCGTTGGAGCCGCGGCAGGCGCGCGAGCTCGGTCTGCACCCGGTGCATGACGTTCTGCGAGACCGCCTCGCCGTGCGGATCGGCCGCCGGGTCAATGAGGTCTCGATCCTCCAGCGACAGCATTTCACGGCCACGCGAGCGCCGCCTCGCGTCCTTGAGCGCGTTCGACGCAATGGTCATCACCCAGGTCCGAAAACTCGCCCCGCCCCGGAAGCCGGCGATGCCGCGAAAGGCCCGGAAGAACGCTTCCTGAACCAGATCCTCGACGTCCTCACCGCCTCCCGCCGCTCCGAGGAACCGAGCCACCGCCCCGGCATGGCGCCGCACGAGTTCCGCTGCCGCTGACTCGTCGCCCCGTTGCCACCGATCAATCAATTCAGCGTCTGTGACGGACGCATCGGGCATCGGGGCGCTCACACTGGGGAGACGTTATGGTGAGGCGAACGTTAAGCAGTAACGGTACAACGGCATACGGCGCGGGGCGGCACCGGCGCCGGACGGTTGGCGGCGGATGCGGTTGGTCTCCGGTCCTCGCCCATGGGCCGCAGGTCCGGATGGAGCCACGACTCACCTTATTCTCGCCCTTGTCTCTCGCTTTTCCCGTTGGATACCTTGCACCGGCCAATCTCGAGGCGCCAAGGAGCAAACGCATGACCACGGCGACGCCCGCGATGCGAGACCCTGCCGATCAGGCGCTGGTGGACCGGATCAACGCCGGATTCATGGTCGAATCCGAAGACGACATGACGCCCGCCTATAAACGGGCGCTCATCGTGCAACTCACGGTCCAGGGCGATACCGAGCTGCTCAGCGCGCCGGCGTACTACCTGGCCACGCGAGACGCCCCGACGATCAACAGCCGAATCGCCGTCACGGCGATCGTGCATGACGAGCTGGGGCACGCGAACATCGCCTACCGGCTGATGGAAGATCTGGGTGTGGACAAGCAATGGTTGCTGTACGGCCGCCAACCCCAGGAGTTCAAGCACCCCTACGGGTTTGACCAGCCGCTGGAGAACTGGGCGGAGATGGTGGTGGCCAACGGGTTTTTCGATCGCGCCGGCATCACCCTCCTGTCCGACGTCCACGAGCACACCAGCTATGGGCCGTTGAAGCGGGCCCTGGTGAAGGTGGACCGCGAGGAGGTGCTGCATCTGCGCCACGGGGAGTCGTGGATGAAGCGGCTGGCCAGGGCCGGAGGGGCCGCGAAGGACGCGCTCCAGCGCGCGGTGGATTGGATGTTTCCCATGACGCTGGAGTGGTTCGGCCTGCCGGATAGCTTGAAACGGCACTCGGACCAGCTGGTCTTCCGCTTGAAGGGCAAGAGCAACGACGAACTGCGGCAGGTGTGGATGTCGGCCACGGTGCCGCTGTGCGAGAACATCGGGATTTCGGTCCCCGCGCACCATGATGCCGCCAAGCGAGAATACGTGATAGACTATCCCTTCCCCTGCCAGTACGATCCTCAGGACAAACGCTGGCTGTTCGATCAGCCGCTCACCTGGGACCAGGTGTTCGAGCGGTGGAAGGCCCGCGGGCCCATGAATCAAACCTACGTGGAGATGATTCAGGGCAAGGCGGACGGTCCCTTCGGAGGCCGGCGGTGGTAACGGAAGGTCAGGTACGCGAGGCCCTGGCGCGGGTGCAGGACCCGGAGTACCCCGTCAGCATCGTAGATCTCGGCATGGTGTATGGCGTCGGGGTAGCGGGCGGAGTGGTCGAGGTGGAGATGACCTTCACTTCCATCGGGTGCCCCGCCATTGACCTGCTGTGCGACGACGTTCGGCGGGCGATCCTGGCGCTCCCCGGAGTGGAGGACGTGCGCATGGCGGTGGTGTGGAGTCCACCCTGGACCAGGGACCGCATCACTGAGCGCGGCCGCCGCATCCTCGAACTCTGCGGCGTGGTGGGGTAGTCACCGTCCCATGCGCGTGTATGAGGTGTTCGCCCGCAAGGACCACGGCGAGGAACTGAAGCACATCGGCAGCGTCAACGCCGCCGACGACGAGCTGGCCAAGATCTACGCGTGGTCGGTCTACGACGAAGAGAGCTGGGTGGAGATGTGCGTGGTGTCGAGGGACGCAGTGATTCCGGTGACGGAGCACGGGAAAATCCCGCTATGGGGAAACTAGGCCGCCGGGTGGGCCGGGCGCATCGGACCTGGAGCATCGCTCGGGCGGCATCGTGACGGCGCCCGCGGTGCGAGAGTACGCCTCCACGCAGGGCATGCCGGGGCCGTGCACCGCGGCGTTGCGCAACCTGCTGGTGGCCTGCGCGGACACCAAGCTCCTGCTGGGCTACCACTATGGCGAGTGGACCTTCGGGACACCGGCGCTCGAAGCGGCGATCGCCAGCTGCTCCCTGTCGCAGACCGAGCTGGGCCACGTCCGGTTGCTGCACGGCATCCTGAAGGCGCATTTCCAGGAAGATCCGGAGGCGCTGATCGAGCAGCGCGCGGCCCGCGAGTTCGCCAACGTCGCCTATCTCGATCGCGACCTGCCGGATTGGGCGGCCGTGGTCGCGGCAACGTACGGCGTGGACCTCGCGGTCACGCAGGTGCTGCACGCCATGCGGGCGTCGAGCTTCCTGCCGGTGCGCAGCGTGGCCGACAAGATGCTGGAGGAAGAACGGTATCACGCGCATCACGGCCGGGGCTGGTTCCGCGCGCTCGCCGGACGGGGCGGCGAGTCCCTTCGCGCCGTCGAGTCGGCCATGCAGGAGGCGCTCCGGTCCGTGGCCGAGTGGTTCGGGCCGGCGGACGAAGGGGAAGATCAGGTTCTGCTGATGGCGGGCATCAAGGCCCGCAGCAACGCCGACCTGCTGCTGGACTTCGTGCGGGATGTGGCGCGACTGGGATCCACGGTCGGCGTCCACCTGGGGCTCGATTCCACCGAGTACGCCGGGTGGTCGCCCCGGACCCGCCGGCGCGGCTCCGGGGGACCCGCGGAGGAAATCCTGTATCACGTGCGCGGCAGCAAGAACGCCATGTTCCGGCAGGAGTGATGGAGTCAGCGCCCAAGCCGTGTCCCTTCTGTCACGCAGCCGACACCGAGCGGCGGGCCGACTTCTCCACGTCGCTCATGGTGAGCCTCCATTACTGCCGGCGCTGCCGGTCGTATTTCGAGGCCATCAAGTGGGGCGACGCGCAAGTTCCGCTCGATGTACCACCCTTTCTCGAGCGGCAAGAACGGTGAACCTACGACCCAACGCGCCCGGCGAACGCCGGTGCCGCGAGGAGGCACGACGCTCATGACGGCCACGGTTGCGCAGACCGAGAAGACGCTGGTGGAGTACCGGGTGGAGGGGGGGCTCGCCATCATCGAGCTGAACGACCCGCCCGCCAACACGTACACCTATGAGATGATGCGCCAGCTGGATGCGGCGATCCTGGAGGCCCGCATGGACGATGCCGTCCATGTGCTCGTGATGCGGGGCAAAGGCGACAAGTTCTTCTCCGCCGGCGCCAACATTCGCATGCTCAACGAAGTCACCCCGCGGTTCAAGTACTTCTTCTGCCTGCACGCCAACGAAACGTTGAACCGCCTGGAGCATACGCCCAAGCTGGTCATCGCGGCCCTCAACGGGCATACCGTGGGTGGGGGCCTCGAGATCGCCCTGGCCGCGGACATTCGCGTGGCCTGTCGCGACGCGGGTAAGGTCGGACTGCCGGAAGTCACCCTGGGCGTGCTCCCGGGAACCGGTGGAACCCAGCGCCTGTCCCGGCTGGTGGGCAAGTCGCGAGCGATCGAAATGATGGCGCGCGGCGAAACGTTCTCGTTCGACGACGCCAAACACATGGGGCTGGTCAATCACGTCTTCCCCAAGGAGACCTTCTGGAACGACGTGTTGAGCTACGCGCGGCAGTTCGTGCCGCCGGCCAAGGCCTCCAAAGCCGTCGGCGCGATCAAACGGGCCGTGTGCTCGGGGCTCGAGGTGCCGTTCGAGAGCGGGCTCGCGATCGAGCGGGAACTCCAGCAGCAGCTGTTCCAGAGCGCCGATGCCAAGGAAGGGCTCGGCGCGTACGTCGAGAAGCGGCCCCCTCGGTTTCAGGGGACCTGACTCTGAAGACCGACCTGTTCATCAATAACGAGTGGCGCCCCGCCGCCAACGGGGCGCGGTTTCCGGTCGTCAATCCGGCCACCGAAGAGCGGATCGCCGAGGTGGCGGAGGCGCAAGGCTCGGACGTGGACGCCGCCGTCGCCGCCGCCCGTGCCTGCTTGGAAGGCGACGCGTGGCGCGGCCTCTCGGCGCGAAAACGGGGCGCCCTGCTCTACCGCGCCGCCGATCTGCTGGAACAGCGTCTCGAGGACATGTCGCGCCTCGAAACCCTGCATAACGGAAAACCCCTGTTCGAGTCCCGGATTGACGTCGCGATGACGATCGAGACGCTCCGCTACTACGCCGGCTGGGCGGACAAACTCACTGGCCATACGCTCCCCGTGGATGGGCCGTTCTTCACCTACACGCTCCGGGAACCGGTCGGCGTGGTGGCGGCGATCGTTCCCTGGAACTTCCCGCTGAACTTGGCGAGCTGGAAGTTCGCCCCGGCGCTCGCGGCCGGGTGCACGGTGATCCTGAAGCCGGCGAGCGAGACGCCGCTCACGGCGCTCGCCATGGCGGAGATCATGCAGGCGGCCGGCTTTCCACCGGGCGCGTTCAACGTGGTGTGCGGCGGCGGCGCCACCGTGGGCGGCGCGCTGGTCAGGCACCCGGGCGTGGACAAGATCGCCTTCACGGGCTCCACCGAGGTCGGCCGGCAGATCATGCGCGAGGCGGCGGGCACCCTCAAGCGCGTGACGCTGGAGTTAGGCGGCAAGAGCCCCAACGTCGTGTTCGCCGACGCGGACCTGAAGGCGGCCGTGCGGGGTGCCTTCAACGGGATTTTCTACGGCAAGGGGGAGGTGTGCGCCGCGGGTTCCCGCCTGCTGGTGGAGCGATCCGCCCACGATCAGCTCATGGAGGAGTTAGTGGCCCGGGCCAAGAAGCTGGTGCCGGGTGATCCGCTCGACCAGCACACGCGCTTGGGCGCGGTGGTCTCGAAGAAGCAACAGGAGACCGTGCTCGCCTACATCGAAGCCGGGAAGCGCGAGGCGGCGCTGGTGGCGGGCGGCCACGCGGCCGGCGTGAACGGCAAGGGCTATTACGTCGAGGCGACGATCTTCGACGACGCCAAGCCGGGGATGAAGATCGTGGACGAAGAGATCTTCGGCCCCGTGCTCGCGGTACTCACGTTCGACGGCGTGGACGAAGCCATTCGGCTGGCCAATCAGACCATGTACGGGCTCGCCGCGGGTGTCTGGACCAGGGACATCCAGAAGGCGCACCGGGTGGCCCGCGCCATTCGCGCCGGCACGGTGTGGATCAACACGTACAACTTCTACGACTCCGCCGCT
>CAZVKD010000077.1:0-4067 GCA_964627675.1 uncultured Gemmatimonadaceae bacterium | reverse complement strand
GTACAAGGCCAGCGGATTCGGCCGCGACCTGGGCCGCGAGGCGCTGGAGGGGTACACGGAGGTGAAGTCGGTGTGGGTGGGGCTGGGGTGAGACGACCGGGGGCGATCGGGGGCGATCGGGGGCGATCGAATCGCGGCGTCGATCCGTGCGCGCCGGAGGAACGCTCTGTGTGCCCATGACCGAAGCCCTCATTTACGGTGCCGTTCGCACCCCGGTGGGTCGCCACGGCGGCGCGCTGGCCGATGTCCGGGCCGACGACCTCGCCGCCGTGGCGTTGAAAGCCGTGGTCGAACGCGCGGCCTTCGATCCCGCGCGGCTGGACGACGTCATCCTCGGCTGCGCCAATCAGGCCGGTGAAGACAACCGTAACGTGGCCCGGATGGCGGCCCTGCTCGCCGGTTTTCCCGTCGAGGTGCCCGGCCAGACGGTGAATCGTCTCTGCGGATCAGGCTTGCAGGCGGTGGCCAGCGCGGCCCACGCCGTCAAAGCGGGCGATGGCGAGGCCTTCGTCGCGGGCGGCGTGGAAAGCATGACCCGGGCGCCGTACGTGATGCTGAAGAAGGGCACGCCGTGGGATCGGCGGGCTCCCGAGATCGCCGACACGACCGTGGGGTGGCGGTTCGTGAACCCGCGAATGAAGAAGGAATGGACCATCTCGCTGGGCGAGACCGCGGAGGTCGTGGCGAAGCACTACGGCATCACGCGAGACGAACAGGACGCGTTCGCGCTGGAGAGCCAGCGGCGCGCTCTCGCCGCGCAGGCCTCTGGGATCTTCAAGGACGAGATCGTACCGGTGGACGCGGGCGCAATCAGCGGGCGGGCGGATGCGGGAATCGTGGGGAAGGACGAACACCCCAGACCTGACGCGACCCTGGAATCGCTCGCCAGACTCAAGCCGGCCTTCGCCATCGGGGGTACGGTGACCGCTGGGAACTCCTCGGGGATCAACGACGGAGCCGCGGCTCTGCTCATCCTCTCGAGCCAGTCTCGCGCCGTGCCGTCCGGCCGTTCGCCGCTCGCCCGAATCGTGACGACCGCCGTGGCGGGTGTGGATCCCTCGTGCATGGGTCTTGGGCCGATCCCGGCGACCCGCAAGGCGCTCGAGCGGGCCGGGCTCAGCGTGGCTGACCTCGATCTCGTCGAGCTGAACGAGGCCTTCGCCTCACAGGCCATTGCCTGCATTCGCCAGCTGGACTTGGACCCGGCCAAGGTCAATGTCCACGGCGGGGGGATCGCTCTGGGACATCCGCTGGGCTGCACCGGCGCCAAGATCCTGACCACGCTGGTGTACGCGCTGCGCCGCACCGGTGGCCGGTACGGGCTCGCCACCATGTGCATCGGCGTGGGCCAGGGCATCGCGATGATCGTGGAGCGAGCGTGACGGCGTTCGGGCACGTGCTGGTGAGCCGCGCGGACGGCATCGGCACGGTCACGCTGAACCGCCCGGACAAGCTGAACGCCTTCGCGGGGCGGATGCGCCAGGAACTGGCCGAGGCCGTCCGATGGCTGGCCGACGAGGCCGACGTGCGGGTGCTCGTCATCACGGGGGCCGGACGCGCGTTCTGCGCGGGCGCGGACATCGGCTACATGAAGCAGTTGATTGAAACGGGCGACCTGGACAACGCCCGCGCCCTGGTGGAGGCCGGTCGCGAGGTGGTGACGACCATCCGGGGGACGCCAAAGCCGGTCATCGCGAGCGTCAACGGAGCGGCGGCGGGTGGCGGGGCGAATCTCGCGCTGTCCTGCGACCTGCGGATCGCGTCCGATCGCGCAACCATCGGCCAGACGTTCAATCGCATCGGCCTTCATCCGGACTGGGGTGGCACCTACTTTCTGCCGCGGCTGGTGGGCCCCTCGCGCGCGCTGGAGCTGATCTACTCCGCGGACATGGTGGAGGCGCACGAGGCGGCCAGGCTGGGGCTGTTCAATCGCGTCGTGCCGCACGAACGGCTGGCGGAGGAAACGGCTGCCCTGGCGCGCCAGCTGGCGTCCAAGCCGCCGCTCGCGCTCGCGCTGGCCAAGCAAGCCGTCTACCAGAGCGGCGAGCGGACGTTGGCGGAGATGCTGGACGTCGAGCTGGATCACCAACTCCGCTGCTTCAAGAGCGCCGACGCGCGGGAAGGGCTTCAGGCATTCCTGGACCGTCGCGCGCCGTCCTTTCAGGGTCGCTGAGATCGCGGGGACGTCCCCGTGACTGCCGCCCGGCGTGACACGCCCCTGGTGATCGCTCATCGCGGCGCCTCGGCCCACGAGCCGGAGAATTCCCTCGCCGCCTTCCGTGCTGCCCTCGCGCTCGGCGCCGACGCCGTGGAACTGGACATCCACGACACGGCGGATGGCGACATCGTGGTGCATCACGATGCGGCCATCGGCGGTCGCGCCATTCGAGAAATGACCGCCAGCGCCGTTCGGAGTCACCGCCTGGACAACGGAGAGCCGGTCCCTTTCCTCTCGGATGCCCTGGAGGCGCTGGGGTCGGCCCCGCTGGTGTTCGTGGAAGTCAAGTCGCTGGACCGGGCGAATGACCAGCGTCTGTTCGAAGTCTTCGCCGCGGGCCCGGCCCCGGCGCGCTACCACGTCCACTCGTTCGATCATCGGATCGTCAAGCGCCTGAAGCGGGCGCGCCCCGCGCTCGTCACCGGCGTGCTGTCCACGGCATACCCGGTGCGCCCGTTCGATCAACTGGTGGCGGCGGAGGCGTCGGAACTCTGGCAGGTCGAGTCGCTGGTGGACGCGGACCTGGTCCGCGGGGCGCACGAGCGCGAGATGGCGGTGTACGCCTGGACGGTGGACGACCCGGCCCGCATGCGGTGGCTGTTGGAGCTGGGCGTGGACGGCATCTGCAGCAATCGGCCGGATGTGGCGCGGCAGGTGGTGCGATGAAGCGCGTGGCCGTCATCGGCGCCGGCACCATGGGGCACAGCATTGCCCAGGTCGCCGCGCTGGGCGGCTACGACGTGGCGTTGACCGACGGGAATCCGGCAGTGCTGGAACCTGCGCTCCAGCGCATCTCCAGCAACCTGGCCGGCGCCGTGGAGCGCGGTAAGCTGGCGGCCGATGACGCCGGGGCCGCGATGGCGCGGGTTCGGCTGGCGCATTCCGTCGAGGAGGCCGCGGCCGGCGCCGACCTTGCGATCGAGGCGATTGTCGAGCGATTGGACGCCAAGCAGGAGCTGTTTCGCCGGCTGGATGGGGTGGTGCGGCCGGACGCGGTGCTGGCCACCAATACGTCGTCGCTGTCGGTGGCCGCGATCGCTCGGGCCACGAGGGGGCCCGAGCGCGTGATTGGCATGCATTTTTTCAATCCGGCCCACCTGATGAAACTGGTGGAAGTCGTGACCCACGAGCACGCCGCTCCTGCCGTCGTGGACGCCGCGGTGACCGCGGCCCGCCGGATGGGCAAGGAGCCGATCGTGGTGCGAGACAGCCCGGGATTCGCGTCCTCGCGACTGGGGGTGGTGCTCGGTCTCGAGGCGATGCGCATGCTCGAGCAGGGAGTCGCGTCGGCGGCGGACATTGACAAGGCGATGGAGCTGGGGTACGGACACCCCATGGGTCCGCTCCGGGTGAGCGATCTCGTGGGGCTCGACGTTCGATTGGCCATCGCCGAGTACCTGCACCAGCAGCTCAAGTCGTCCCAATACGAACCGCCCGCCATCCTGCGCCAGAAGGTGCGGGCGGGCGAGTTAGGCAAAAAAACCGGAAAGGGATTCTACCAATGGCCGAAGGCCGGACCATCCTGATCGAAACCGCGAACCGGGTCGCCACCGTCACCGTCAACCGGCCGGACAAGCGGAACGCGCTGAACGCGCCGACCCGGCAGGCGTTCATCGAGGCGCTGGATGCCTTGGAGCGGGATGATTCGGTGCGCGCGGTGATCGTCACCGGTGCCGGCGACAAGGCGTTCATCGCGGGGGCCGACATTGCGGAGTTCGAAGGGCGACGCCCCGTGGACCAGTTCCGGGTGATGCGCGAGCGCTCCGTGTACGACGTGGCCGATGCGTTCCCCAAGCCCATCATTGCCGCGATCAACGGGTTCTGCCTGGGCGGCGGCTGCGAGCTGGCC
>CAZVKD010000076.1:0-11420 GCA_964627675.1 uncultured Gemmatimonadaceae bacterium | reverse complement strand
GCCTAACATCTATCTCAACAAGGCCGCGCGCACGCAGGACGCGCACGAGGCCATCCGGCCCACCGACGTTTCGCGCCGCCCCGAGGAGCTGAAGCGGTACCTGTCGGCGGATCAGTTCAGGCTGTACCAGCTTATCTGGCGCAGGTTCGTGGCGTCGCAGATGGCGCCGGCGGTGTACGACACTACGGCCATTGACCTGACCGTGGGGCGGTACCTGTTCCACGCCACGGGCTCGGTCGTGCTGTTCGACGGCTATCATGCGGTCTATCACGAAGCCCGAGAAGCCGAAGAGGGTCTGAGTCTGGACGACCTGGCACCGGTGCCCGCGCTCGAGGTGGGTGACCGCGTGAAGGTGCACGCGATCACGCCGAGCCAGCACTTCACGGAGCCGCCGCCGCGGTACACCGAGGCCAGCCTGGTCAAGGAACTCGAGCGGTTGGGGATCGGGCGGCCGAGTACCTACGCGTCCATTGTTTCGACGCTCAAGGCCCGCGATTACGTGACCATGAAAGACCGACGGTTCCATCCCACGGAACTCGGGGAAACGGTGAGCAAGGTGATGGTCAGCCGCTTCCCCGACATCTTCAACGTGGCGTTTACGTCCGAGATGGAGGACGAGCTGGACAAAGTGGAAGAAGGGGAGCTAGGCTGGCAGCGGGTGCTGGAGAACTTCTACGGCCCGTTTGCCAAGGCGCTGGAGAGCGTGGACACGGCATCTCTGATCCGGGAGGCGCACGACGTGGAAGACGTGGAGAAAACGCCGTGCCCGGAGTGTGGCGCCAAGCTCACGGTCAAGGGTGGCCGCTTCGGCCCGTTCATCGCGTGCACGCGCTATCCGGAGTGTCGCTACACTAAGCCGCTCAAGCGGCACAAGGCGCCGGATCGGCCCACGGATGAGAAGTGTTACGAGTGCGGCTCGCCCATGGTGATCAAGACCGGCCGCTACGGCGAGTTTCTCGCCTGCACGGCCTACCCCAAGTGCAAGCACACGCGGCCCATTCCGCTGGGCGTGAAATGTCCGGCCTGCGTGACGGGCGATCTGGCCGAGCGGCGGACGAAACGGGGGCGGTCGTTCTTCGGGTGCTCGCGTTACCCGGAATGCACGTTTTCCACGTGGTACCGGCCGGTGCCGGAGACCTGCCCGAAGTGCGGCTACGTGGGTGTGGAGCAGCGTGCCACCAAGGCGCGCGGAGAATACCGCCGGTGCGTGAAGTGCGGGCACGAGTTCGCGGTGCAGGGAGCGCCCGACGGCGCGGAGGGCGCGGCGGTCGGGACGTGAAGGCGACGGTCGTGGGCGGCGGTCTGGCTGGCTGCGAGGCCGCCTGGGCCCTGGCCGAGCGCGGCGTCACGGTCACCCTCTACGAGATGCGCCCGGTGGTCGGTACGCCGGCCCACCGCACCGATCGTCTCGCCGAGATCGTCTGCAGCAACACGTTCAAGTCCACCGAAATCACCAATGCGCACGGCCTGCTCAAGGCCGAGCTTCGGTTGCTGGGCAGCCTGCTGCTGGACGTGGCCGATGGTGTGCGGGTGCCCGGGGGCGCGGCGCTTGCCGTGGATCGCGATTTGTTCGGGGCCGAGGTCACGCGCCGGGTCGCGGCCCACCCGCGCATCACGGTGGTGCGAGAGGAAGTGCCGGCGTTGCCCTCGCCCGGCATCGTGGCCACGGGACCGCTCACGTCGGACAGGCTCGCGCGGGCGATCGCCGAGCGGCTGGGCCAGCGCTCGCTCGCGTTTTACGACGCGATCGCGCCGATCGTGGCCGCCGATTCGCTGGACCTGACTCGGCTCTATCGTCTTTCGCGCTACGGCAAGGGTGGCGGGGACGATTATCTCAACGCGCCGATGACGGCGGAGCAGTACGACGGGTTCGTGGAAGCGCTGCGCCACGCCGAGCAGTTTGCGGGGCACGATTTCGATCAGGTGCCGTACTTCGAGGGGTGTTTGCCTATCGAGGAAATGGCGCGGCGGGGTCGCGACGCGTTGCGCTTCGGGCCCATGAAGCCGGTGGGGCTCGCCGATCCGCGCACGGGCCGGGCGCCGTATGCCGTGGTGCAGCTGCGGCAGGAAGATCGCGCGGGGCAAATGTGGAACCTGGTGGGATTTCAGACGCGCATGAAAGTCCCGGAGCAGAAGCGCGTGTTCTCCTCGATCCCGGGACTGGAGCGCGCCGAGTTCTTGCGGTACGGGAGCATCCACCGAAACACGTATCTCAACGCGCCCGCGACGCTGACCGCGCATCTCGCGGCCCGCGACGACGAGCGGTTGTTGTTCGCCGGGCAGCTCGTGGGGGTCGAGGGCTACACCGAGTCGTTGGGCACGGGGCTCTTGTGCGGTATCAATCTGACGCGGATGCTGAGCGGCCTTCGCCCCGCGCTGCCGCCCCCGGTCACCATGCTCGGCGCGCTGCTCGCGTACCTGCACACCTGTGATCCTGCGCACTTCCAGCCGATGAACGCCAACTTCGGCTTGTTGCCTCCGCTCGAGCGGCCGGTGCGGGACAAGCAGCGGAAGAAACAGTTGCTGGCGGAGCGGGCGTTGGAGGCGATGCGACGGTTCAGCCAGTCGCTCGGCGCTGGGGCCATGGATGGGGAGCAGGCTGGAAGGGGCGGGAGGGCAGAACCGGCGGGAGGGGCAGAGCGGGCGGACGAGGCCGTCGGGGCCGGCGGGCAATGACTGGCGCCGATCGTCCTCGATCGTCCCCGATCGTCCCCGATCGTCCCCGATCGTCCCCGATCGCGCTTCCTCGCCCTGTCAGACCCGAAGTCGGCGCGTTTCTCCGATACCTCGAGAAAGAACGCAACGACTCGCCTCACACCGTCAAGGCCTACGCTCGCGACCTCGGCGACTTTGAGGTATTTGCCGACCAGTATTTCGGCGGAGCCGACCAATGGCAGTGGACCACGGTGGATCGCCTCGCGCTTCGCGCCTTCATGGGTGCCTTGCAGCGGCGGGGAATGTCCAAGCGAACGGCGGCGCGGGCGCTCTCGGCGCTGCGCACGTTCTATCGCTACCTGGGCGACCGGCACGGCGGGGCGGCGAACCCGGCGCGGGCCACACGACTTCCCAAGCTCGACCGGCGGTTGCCCCCGGTGCTCGATCGCGCCCAGGTGGATGAGCTGTTCAGCCGGGTCGAGGCCCTCGCGGCATCGGGGGACTTCACGGCCGCGCGCGATCTCGCGATGCTCGAGACATTGTACGGATCGGGACTGAGACTCGCCGAGCTTGCCGGCCTGAACCTGGCCGACGTGGACATCGTCTCTGGACAGGTGCGCGTGCGGGGCAAGGGGCGGAAGGAACGCATCGTGCCGCTCGGCGGCGAGGCCGAGCGCGCGCTGCGTCGCTACTACGTGGCCCGGGAGCGCCTGTTGGAGCGCGCGGGCCCCGGGCGGGGCGAGGTCTCGGCGGTCTTCTTGTCGCGGTTCGGTCGCCGCTTGTCCGCCCGCGCCATCCAGCGCGCCGTGAAGCACCACCTTCGGCTGGTGGATCGCGGCGCCGGGCTCAAGACGCACAGCCTGCGGCACTCGTTTGCCACGCACTTGCTGGACGCCGGGGCGGACCTGCGCGCGGTGCAGGAGCTGTTGGGTCACTCCTCGCTCAGCACGACGCAGGTGTATACTCATACGTCGGTGGAGCGACTGCGGAAGGTGTACCAGCAGGCCCATCCGCGGGCGTGAATGCTGGGCCGATCGGCGATGAGCGAGGACGATCAGGGGCGGTCGGTTCGGATTGTCGGGTTGTGCGGCGTGGGCGGGGATCGTCTCTGATGGCCCGGAAAGGGAGATGATGGCGGACATCCGGACGCCGATTCATGCCACCACCATCCTCGCCGTCCGCAAAGACGGTCGGGTGGCCATGGGTGGGGATGGGCAGGTGACTTTCGGCGACACCGTGATGAAGGCCCACGCGGTGAAAGTGCGGCTGCTGGCGAACGGGAAGGTGCTGGCGGGCTTCGCGGGTGCCGCCGCCGACGCCATGACCCTGTTCGAGCGGTTCGAGGAGAAGCTCGAGCGCTACCCCGGGAACCTGCCCAAGGCGGCGGTGGAGCTGGCCAAGGACTGGCGCAGCGATCGGGTGCTGCGGCGTCTGGAGGCGCTGCTCGCGGTGGCCAACGCGGATCACGGTTATCTGATCAGTGGATCGGGCGAGCTGATCGAGCCGGACGACGGGATTCTGGGGATCGGGAGCGGGGGCAACTACGCGCTGGCGGCGGCACGCGCGCTGGCGCAGCATTCCGGCCTGTCGGCGCGCGAGGTAGTCCAGCGAAGCCTCGAGATCGCGGCTGATATCTGCGTGTTCACCAACCGTAACGTGACGGTCCTCGAGTTGCCGTGACCGATCCCAAGACCACGACGGAAAAGCTGGAGGAGGCCGACCGCGGTCCCGAGCCGATGCCGTGGCTGGAGGAGCTGCCGCCGCGCCAGATCGTGGCGGAGCTGGACCGTTACATCGTGGGACAGACCGAGGCCAAGAAGGCGGTCGCCATCGCGATCCGGAATCGCTGGCGCCGCTCTCAGGCGCCCGACAACATCCGCGACGAGATCGTTCCCAACAACATCATCATGATCGGCCCCACGGGTGTGGGAAAGACGGAGATCGCCCGGCGGCTGGCCCGGCTGGCGGGAGCGCCGTTCCTCAAGGTGGAAGCCTCCAAGTTCACGGAAGTGGGGTACGTGGGCCGGGACGTGGAGTCCATGGTGCGGGAGCTGGTGGACGTGGCGGTCAACATGGTGCGCGGCGAGCGGGAGGACGACGTGTACCCGCAGGCGGAGCAGCGAGCGGAGGAGGCGCTGCTCGACCTGCTGTTGCCCGCGCCCGCTGCGCAGCCCCAGCCGCGCGAGCCGGCCGCGGCGCCGGGCGGCGGGGAAGGGGACCGCGGCGAGCGACAGCTCTTCATCGTCTCACCCAAGGGGGAGGCGCGCGAGACGGCGGCGGCATCCCCGGAGAGCGGCAAGCGGGAAACGGAGCGGCGCGAGCGCACCCGCGAGAAGCTCCGGGGCATGCTGCGGGACGGCAAACTCGAGGAGCGCGAGGTGGAGGTCGAGATCACGCAGCAGAACCTTCCGCTGCTCGAGTTCATGCAGCCGCCGCCGGGCATGGAGGGACCGGACGTGAACTTCACCGAGATGCTTCAGGAGATGCTGCCCAAGCGCAAGAAGCGGCGCGTGGTGCGCGTCACCGAAGCGCGGCGCATCCTGATTGACGAGGAGTTGCGCAAGCTGGTGGACATGGACGACGTGGTGAACGAGGCGCTGGATCGGGTGGAGAATCATGGGATCATTTTCATTGACGAGCTGGACAAGATCGCGGGCGAGCGCGGCCCCGCGGCCGGGCCGGACGTCTCACGCGAGGGCGTGCAGCGGGACCTGCTGCCGATTGTCGAGGGATCAACCGTCCAGACGCGCTACGGCTACGTGCGGACGGATCATATCCTGTTCATCGCGGCCGGCGCGTTTCACGTGTCCAAGCCCTCGGACCTGATCCCGGAGCTTCAGGGCCGTTTCCCCATTCGGGTGGAGCTCTCGCCCCTCAGCCAGGAGGACTTCGTCCGCATCATGACCGAGCCCGAGAACGCGCTCACCAAGCAGTATCAGGCGTTGTGCGGGGCCGAGGGGGCCACGCTGGAGTTCACGGCGGACGGCGTCGAGGAAGTGGCCCGCATCGCTACGATCATCAACGACCGCATGGAGAACATCGGGGCGCGCCGGCTCCACACGGTGATGACCACGCTGCTGGAGGACCTGTTGTTCGAGCTCCCGGACGTGGCGGAGAAGAGGGTCGTGTTCAGCGGGAAGGAGGTGCGGGAGCGGTTGATGCGGATCGTGGAGGATGAGGACCTGCGGAAGTACATCTTGTAGAGCTACCGGGCGCCTCTTTCCGAATCAGGATCACGCCGCAGCCGGTCTCTGCGCCCGCATACCGAGCTGGACGGTCGGCGGGTCTATGCCATACCTCGATCGCCAGTGCCTCCGAAGGCGTGACTACTTGATTAAGGGCTCGGACGCACCATGGTGCTTCAATCGCCGCCTCGCTTTACACCTGGGGCCCGGTGGGCTACAATCAACCTGCCAAGCCTGTCATTTTGACCTACCGCCACGCGCCGTGCATGCCGAAACGTGATTTCCTGGCCATCACCGACTTCTCAAAGCAGGAGCTGACTGACCTGCTGGACCTCGCCGCGCGCATGAAGGCAGGCAAGTACAAGGACCGCCCGCTCAAGGACAAGGTGCTGGCGATGATCTTCGCCAAGAGCAGCACGCGTACGCGCGTCTCCTTCGAGGTGGGGGCCATGCAGCTGGGCGGCCACGCCCTGTTTCTCTCCTCGCGCGACATCCAGATCGGTCGCGGCGAGCCGATCAAGGACACCGCCCGCGTCCTCTCGCGCTACGTCCACGGTATCATGATCCGCACCTTCGGCCACGACGAGGTGGAAGAACTGGCGCGCTACGCCACGGTTCCCGTGATCAACGGACTCACCGATCTCCTGCACCCGTGCCAGGTGCTCGCCGATCTCATGACGATCCGCGAGGCCTATGGCACCTGGGACGGGAAGGTTGTGGCCTGGATCGGTGACGGGAACAACATGGCGAATGCCTGGCTCCAGGCGGCCGAGGTGCTTGGCTTCGAGTTGCGACTCGCCTGCCCCGAAGGCTACGAGCCCGATCACCACATCTTCGAGCGCGCCAAGGCAAAGGCCAAGGTCAGTATCACGGAGCTGCCCGAGGAAGCCGCCCGTGGCGCCCACGTGATCAACACGGACGTGTGGGCCTCCATGGGCCAGGAGGCCGAGGCGGAGAAGCGGGCGCTCGCCTTCAAGGGCTACATCGTGGATCCGGAGCTGATGAAGCTCGCCGCGAGGGACTCGATCTTCCTCCACTGTCTTCCGGCCCACCGGGGCGAAGAGGTTGACGAAGCGGTCTTCGAAGGACCGCAGTCCCGCGTGTTCGATCAAGCCGAAAACCGGCTGCACGCGCAGAAGGCGCTGCTGGCCATTCTCATGGGATGAAGCATGACCGTCACGAAGAGTGATCAGCTCAAGCGCACCCCGTTTTACGAGCTCCACGTCGCGGCTGGGGCCAAAATGGTGCCGTTCGCGGGCTACGAGATGCCGGTGCAGTACCCCACCGGCATCACTCGCGAGACCGAGATCGTGCGTACCGCCGTCGGGGTGTTCGACGTGTCCCACATGGGCGAGTTCGAGGTGAGCGGTCCAGATCGCAACGCGTTCGTGAACCGCCTGACCTGCAACGACGTGGGCGTGCTGGCCGACGGGCAGGCGCAGTACTCCGCGTTGCTCACGGACAACGGCACGTTCGTGGACGACTGCCTGGTGTATCGCTTCGAGGACCGCATCATGCTGGTGGTCAACGCCGCCAACCTGGAGAAGGACTGGGAACACATCGTGAGCAGGAAGGCCGGCATCAACGTGCGGCTCAAGAACATCTCGGATGACGTTGCACTGCTCGCGGTGCAGGGCCCCGGCGCCGAAGCGATGCTCCAGCCGATCACCAAGATCCCGCTCGCGAAGATGGCGTACTACCACTTCGACATGGGCCACGTGGCGGGGATCGAGTGCTTCGTCTCCCGCACCGGCTACACCGGGGAAGACGGCTTCGAGATCTACTTCCGCCCTGCGCACGCCGAGGTGATGTGGCACGCGCTGATCGGGCCGGGGCGCGGTGCGCCGGTGGGGCTCGGCGCCCGCGACACGCTTCGGCTCGAGGCGGGCCTGGCGCTCTACGGGAACGACATTGACGACACGGTGAACCCCTACGAGGCGGGCCTGGGCTGGATCGTGAAGCTGGACAAGGGCGCCCCGTTCAGCGGCCGCGCCGCGCTCGAGCGCGTGAAGGCGAAGGGCGTGACCCGGAAGCTGGTGGGGTTCAAGACGGTGGAGAAGGGCGTGATCCCGCGTCACGGCTACGAGGTCTACCTCGGCGAACACAAGGTGGACATCGTGCGGAGCGGCGGGTTCAGCCCCACGCTGAAGACGGCCATCGGCACGACGTACCTGCCCACGCACTCCACCGAACCCGGTACGCGGTTCTTCATTGACTGCCGCGGCAAGCGGGTGGAGGCGGAAGTGGTGAAGCTGCCGTTCTATCGGGGCAGCGTGAAGGCGGGGAAGAAGTGACGTGGGCCTCCGCATCGCCGTGCTCACCGTCTCGGATCTGGCGTCGCAGGGCAGGCGGCCGGATCGCTCCGGGGACGCCATCGTCGAGTGGGCGAAGGGACGGGGCTACGACGTGGCCGCGCGCGAGGTCGTATCGGACGAAACCGATCTCATCGCCGGCGTGCTCGCTCGCTGGGCGGACGACGGGGTGGCGGACGTGTTGCTCACGACCGGCGGCACCGGCCTCGCCCCGCGGGACGTGACCCCGGAAGCCACGCGCGCGGTCCTGGAGCGCGAGGCTCCCGGGATCGCGGAGGCGCTGCGGGCCGCGAGCCGCGAACGCGTGCCCCGAAGCGCCCTCTCGCGCGGCCTCGCGGGAGTTCGCGGCTCGGTGCTCATCGTCAATCTGCCGGGCAGTCCGTCGGGAGTGTTGGACGGACTGGCGGTGCTGGAGCCGCTGGTGGAGCACGCGGTGCAACTCATCTCCGGTGTACCGACGGATCATGGTTGAGACCGGACTCGGGCCCGCCCCTGGTTCCCATGACTGACCGCGTCCTGATCTCCATGGACGACCTGGAAACCGCGGTGCGGACCAACGCGGCGTTCGAGCAGGCGGGATTCCGCACCACGCTGGTGGCGCCCACGGACGACGTGGTGGCCGTACTGCGAACCAGCGAGCCGGATCTCGTCGTGCTCACGGGGGCGTTGCACGAGGCCCCGGCGGGTCTGCTCATCGAGCAGGCGCGGGACCGTTCCATTTCCACGCTGGGCCTGGTAGAGCCGGCGGACCCCGATCCCCAGTACCTGGCGCGCCACCTCGGACTCACCGCGTGGATGGCCAAGCCCGCCGCTCCTGCCGACATCGTGGAGGTGGCGCGGCGGTTGCTGGAGCGCCGGCGGCTCCAGGCGCGGACCGGCATCATCGGCGAGAGCCCCGCCATCCAGGAAGTGCTCGTGAAGATCGAGCAGATGGCCCCGGTGTCCAGCACCGTGCTCATCGAGGGCGAGTCCGGCACGGGGAAAGAGCTGGTGGCGCAGGCCATCCACCAGCTCTCGCCTCGGCGCGACAAGCCGTTCATCGCGGTGAACTGTTCCGCCCTGCCCGAGACGCTGCTGGAGTCGGAACTGTTCGGCCACGAGAAGGGGGCGTTCACCGGTGCGGCCGAGCGGCGCCTGGGCCGGTTCGAGCTGGCGGACGAGGGCACCATTTTCCTGGACGAAGTGGGCGAGATGCCGCTCGCCACCCAGGTCAAGCTGCTGCGCGTGCTCGAGAGCCGCTCGTTCTTCCGGGTGGGTGGCGTGCAGCCGATTCGGGTGGACGTGCGGGTGATCGCCGCCACCAATCGCGCGCTCAAGGAAGAAGTGGCGCTGGGCCGGTTCCGGGACGATCTGTACTACCGCCTGAACGTGCTCTCGATCTACCTGCCGCCGCTCAGGGAGCGGAAGTCCGACATTCCCCTGCTGACCCGCCGGTTCATTCGCGAGCTGTCCAGGGAGCACGGACGGTCGTTTCCCGGCATCACGACCGAGGCCATGGACGTGCTGGTCAACGCGCACTGGCCGGGCAACGTGCGCCAGCTGCGCAATCTGATCGAGTCCATGGTGGTGCTTTCGCTGGGGCGCGAGATCCAGGCGTCGGACATCCCGCTGGACGTGGGGCAGGCCGGCTCCCGCCTCCTGCCCATGCGCGTCCCGGGCGCGCAGCAGGAGGTCGCCGGGCACGAGCTGGAGTTCATCTTCCGCTCCCTGGTGGAACTGAAACTCCAGATCGAGGAGCTGCGGCGGCGGGTGGAAGAGGCGCCGGCCCGCGTGGAGCTGGTCGAGGTGGGCCGGCCGCGGGTGTACGGCGAGGTAGTGGCGGGAACGGCGGTGGGAGTGGGGGGGAGCGACGAAGGGGCGGCCAGAGGCGACGGCGGGGCCGAAGCGACTGTGGTCTATCGTCCGGGAATGAAGATGGCCGAGGTGGAGCGTGCCGCGATCGAGGCGGCGCTGAACGAGACTCGGGGCAATCGCCGCCGCGCCGCGGAACGGCTGGGGATCGGGGAGCGCACGCTGTATCGCAAGATCAAGGAGTACGGCCTGGCGACGTAAGAAAAAGGGCGAGCGCCAGGCGAGGAGGGACGCAATCCTCCTCGGCGTCCGCTCTCAGCGCCGTCCGAGCAGTCTCGCGATCCGCTCTTCGGTGGGCGGGTGGGTGCTGAAGATCGAGAGCAGCGACTGCCCGCTAAGCGGCTGAATAATGAACAAGTGCGCCGTTGCGGGATTCGCCGGCAGCGGAACGCGGCGCGCCGCGGCCTCGATCTTCCGCAGCGCGTTGGCCAGGCCGTCGGGCCGGCCGGCGATCTCGGCGCCGGTGGCATCGGCCACGAACTCGCGCGAGCGCGAGATCGCGGCCTGAATGATCATGGCCGCGAGCGGAGCAATGATCGCCGTGGCGAGCAGGGCGATGGCGTTGCCCCCGCCGCGGTTGTCCTGCCGGCTCCCACCGAACAACGCCCCCCAGCGCGCGATGTTGGCCAGCATCATGATCGCCGCGGCGATGGTGGCGGCCACGGCGCTGATCAGGGTGTCGCGGTTCTTCACATGGGCCAGCTCGTGCGCCATCACGCCTTCCAGCTCGGGCTCCGAGAGCAACCGCATGATGCCCTCGGTGGCCGCCACGGCCGCGTGCTCCGGGTTGCGACCCGTGGCGAACGCGTTGGGCGCCTCCGTCGGGATCAGGTAGACCTTCGGCATGGGAAGCCGGGCCCGCTCGGTCAGGCGCGCGACCAGCCGCGCGAGCGGGTGCTCGGGTCCTACTTCCCTCGCCCGGTACATCCGCAGCACGATCCGGTCCGAGAACCAGTATGAGGCAAAGTTCATCAGGGCGGCGAATCCGAACGCCACCACGAGGCCCTGCCGGCCGCCGATCGCCTGGCCGACGACCAGCAACAGCCCGCTCAGCACGCCGAGGAGGAGGGCGGTTTTCAGGGTGTTGGTGTTCATGCTTCATTGTAATCGGGGCCCACGGGTGGAGTGAAGATGCGGCGGGCAACGCCCCGTTGGGCCCGCCCGAAGCGTGCCGGGTCGCCGCTCCGGTACTCAGGGCTTCCTCGATGGTGGCAGCACTCCACCCAACTCAAGTCGCCTCCAGCGGTTGACTGACCGCTCGGCGGGCGTTGGATGTCCCAAAAACGCCCTCCGAAGTCCCAAAACCGCCCTACCGCTTCCCACCCGGACCGCCATGCATCTATGGGCCGGGTGCCGCGTCGCGGGGTGCCACACGGCAGACATCGGTGCGCTGATGGTTGAGGACAGCCCCGCCGTT
>CAZVKD010000075.1:7754-11492 GCA_964627675.1 uncultured Gemmatimonadaceae bacterium | reverse complement strand
CGCGCCGCGCGGGGCTGGCGGCGCGCAGGACCATCACCAGCGGCGCGGCGGATCGGTCCGCTGGCGCGATTCTGCAATTCGTCTGAGGCCGGCGCCCGGCTCGCGGGGAGCACGACACCGCACGGGATCACCCGGCGTCAAGGCGCTCGCGTCGCGACGCAACCGTCGAACGTCACGGTCCGGGGGACGATCAGGCCCGCGCTGATCCCGGTGAACAGGAGATCGGTGAACCGACTCCGCACCGAGATGCGGAGATCCCGAATCTCCGCCTGCCCGGTGATCTGGCCGGCGAGCGCGTTCTGGAGTGACGGCCGCGACGCCGGAATCAGGCCCCACACGAGGAATATGGCCTTCTGCGACCGGCGAAACCGCGCGCCACACGGCTCGGTTCCGGGTGCCGACGCGAGGCTCACGTTCGCGCCCAGCGTGCGCGCGTCGAACGTGTGGGCGCAGGACGACACCGCCACGGTCGAGCCGAGCAAGCCCGCCAGGGTGACCATTCGCCGCGTAACTCGTCCGCCCATGACTCCGTCGCGTTGGAATGTGGTTGGATGCACCGCGTCGCAAACACGGCGGGGTCAGGTGGAGACCGGAGCCCCCGAACCCGAACCCCGCCGTGGTGACCTGCCGTCTGCCGCCTGCGCGCTACCGCCCGAGGGCCCTCAAATCACCGGCACCATGGGCAGGCCGGGGATGGTAAAGGTGTAATGGAGCCCGAGGCCCAGGACCAACGTCCTGGTCTCCGGCAACGTGAGCGATCCGGTGCCCGCCGACGCCTTGGCGCTCATTCTGGTCCAGTCGGCCGCGATGTGGAGGCCCAGTCCCATCGGCATCCCGACATTGACGCCGCCAGAGGCCCCGATCCCCGCCTGCGTCCGTTTTCCGGTGGGCGCGCTCACCGCGTTCAATTGCACGCGTGGCGACCCCCACACCTCGAACGACACGCTGGGCGACGGCGGCTTCACGGCAATCCCGAGCCCGATCGGAATGTTCACGTATTTCACCGCGTTCGCCCCGGTTCCCACCTTGAGATACCCGGCTCCCGCGTTGATCCCGATGCCGACCGGCACCAGGGGCGGGCTGAAAACCTTGAGCCCGAGGTTGCCGGCAAATTGGATCTCCTTGTCGGCGCCCGTGACGTCGGAGTTGTACTGGCCGGCGCCAATGCCGATGGCGATGACCGGAAGTCCCAGCGTGGCCCGCAGCCCGACATGATTCGGCTTGGTGGTGGCCGATACCGGCGTCCCAGCCACGGTGACCTTGGTGCTCAGCGTGGTTCCGAAATCCGCGGCAACGGTGAGCCCCGTCGGCGCTTTGGGCGATACGTAGACGGGATTCGCAGCCAGCTGCGCCTGCGCGGGCCGTGCGGCTCCGACGGCGAGCGCGAGCGCACCGAGTCCAGCCACGCACGTCTTGATCACGGACGCCTCCTCCGGGAAGTAAGGAAGGGACAAGCAGCGTTGGGCGACCTATACGTACAAGCGGCCTCGGACGCCGTCAATGCCGACCACGGCCGACTCCCGCGTCGGCGGGCGATCACCGTATCCAGACGGCCGCGAGGGAGATGCCTTCCAGGTCGCCTAGACCGAGGCTTACACGGGCGTCGAACCGAGGACTCAGGCGGAAATCGGCCCCGACCCCGAGCGCGAACAGCAGGTCCGTGTCACGACGCGTACCCGTGAGCGTGGGAACCTCGGCGTTGACGATCAGCGCTGTTGGCTGCACGTACGGAATGATGCTGACGTTCGAGTTCTCCACCTCCAGCCGTCGGCCCAGGGAGAGTGCAGCCGGGAGGATCACGTCCGTTCCGCCGTTGATGTTGAAGCCCCCGCCGAAGATGAAGGCACCGTCCAGCGGGAAATCCACCGAATGCGTGATGACCCGAAGCCGCGCTTCGACGCCCACCAGCGCTTCGGTGTCACCCGCATCGGGAAGCAGCACGCCACCCCGAAGGCCGACGTCGAATTGACCGGAGGCAAAGCGATACTCGCCCTCGAGCCCCGTGCCGGCGTCGAAGTTGGCAAAGCTCACCGCCGCGCCGAACTCGTGGCGTGCAAAGGCCCGATAGGGGGCATTGAACGACGGCATCCCCGTGGCCTGCGCGACGGCGGCGGCCGGTGCTCCGGCGAGCGCCGCCATCACCATCCAACGTGTGCTACGCATTCGAGCCTCCTGGTTGTACGCTCTCGGCGACGATGCTCACGACGTCGTGCCGCACTTGCAGAAACCCGCCGCGGACGGTGAAGGTGGCCGTGCCCGCCGCCTCGCGGATCGCGAGCCGGCCGTGACCCAGCAAGGTCATGAACGGCGCGTGGCGCGGGAGAATGCCCACCTCGCCATCGTACGCCGGCGCCACCACCGCCGTCGCGTCACCATCATACACCGCCCGCTCGGGCGAGATCACCGTGACCCGCATCACGCCTCCTGCTCCAGCGTCTTCGCCCGCTCGATGACCTCGTCAATACCGCCCACCATGTAGAACGCCTGCTCGGGCATGTGATCGAACTCTCCGGCCACCACCCGGGAAAAGCTCTCGATGGTGTCTTCCAGTTTCACGTACCGACCCGGCCGACCGGTGAACGCTTCCGCCACGTGGAACGGCTGGGAGAGGAACTTCTGCACCCGCCGGGCCCGCGCCACGATGAGCTTGTCGTCCTCGGACAACTCATCCATGCCAAGAATCGCGATGATGTCTTGCAGTTCCTTGTACCGCTGGAGAACGCGCTGGGTTTCCACCGCCGCCCGGTAGTGCTTGTCGCCGATGTATTGCGCGTCGAGAATGCGGCTGGAGGACGCCAGGGGATCCACGGCCGGGTAAATCCCGATCTCGGTGAGCGCCCGGGAGAGCACCACCGTGGCGTCGAGGTGCGTGAACGCGGTCGCCGGCGCGGGGTCGGTAATGTCGTCGGCCGGTACGTAAATGGCCTGCACCGACGTGATCGAGCCCTTCTTGGTGGACGTGATCCGCTCCTGCAGGTCCCCCATTTCCGTGGCCAGCGTGGGCTGATACCCCACCGCGCTCGGCATGCGCCCCAAGAGCGCCGACACTTCCGAGCCCGCCTGCGTGAAGCGGAAGATGTTGTCAATGAACACCAGCACGTCCTGTCCTTCGCGGTCGCGGAAGTATTCCGCCACCGTGAGGCCCGTCAGACCCACGCGCAGGCGGGCGCCCGGCGGCTCGTTCATCTGCCCGTAAATCAGCGCGCAGGAGGCCAGCACGCCGCTTTCCTTCATCTCGAGATAGAGGTCGTTCCCCTCGCGCGTGCGCTCGCCCACGCCGCAGAACACCGAGCGGCCGCCGTGACCCTTCTGCACGTTGTTGATCAGCTCCATGATGATGACCGTCTTTCCCACGCCCGCGCCGCCGAACAATCCGATCTTGCCCCCCTTCACGAACGGCGCCAGCAGGTCAATCACCTTGATGCCGGTCTCGAACACCTCCGTCTTGGGCTCCAGCGTCACGAACTCGGGGGGCGCCCGGTGAATCGGCCATCGTTCCGTGCCGGGGGGGATCGGCGCCCCCTCGTCCACCGGCTCCCCGATCACGTTCAGGATCCGCCCCAGCGCCGCTTCACCGACCGGCACCGTGATCGGCCCGCCCGTGTCGCGCACCGGCATCCCGCGAACCACGCCGTCCGTGGAACTCATGGCCACGGCACGCACCTGGTTCCGCCCGATGTGCTGCTGCACCTCCGCCGTGAGTTTCACCGGCGGCCCGCCATCGCCCGGATGGTCTAT
>CAZVKD010000075.1:0-7744 GCA_964627675.1 uncultured Gemmatimonadaceae bacterium | reverse complement strand
CTCCGGATCGAACTCCACATCCAGCACCGGGCCGATCACCTGGACGACTTTCCCGACATTCTCCGCCATGTGGTCTCCCAATCCTTACCCCTTCAGGGCCTCCGCCCCGCCCACGATCTCCGCGATCTCCTGCGTGATCTGCGCCTGGCGGGCGCGGTTGAACGTGCGCCGCAACGTGTCAATCATCTCGCCCGCGCTGTCGGTGGCGTTCTTCATCGCCGTGCGGCGGGCGCCCTGCTCCGCCGCCGCCGTTTCCACCAGCGCGCGGAACATCTGATTCCGGACGTAGAGGGGAAGCACCGCCCCCACGATCTCCTCAGCCGAGGGCCGGAGGATGTAGTTGGGCACCGACCCACCGGCTCGCCCCGCCGCTGGTTCGGGAGGCGCCACCGGCAGGATCCGCATCACCGTCGGCGGCGTGGCCAGCGGACTCTTGAAATGGGCGAACACCACCTCCACCGCGTCCAGCTCCCCGGCGCCGAACCGCTCCATCAGTGACGCCATGACGTCGGCGGCGTGGGCCGGCGTGGGCCGATCCCCGATGTCCTGGCGCTGCGAGGCCAGCACCTGCCCGATGTACTTGAAGTATCCGATGCCTTTCCGGCCGATCCCGTGCAGCTCGACCTCGGCCCCGGCCTGGCGCAACTGATGCATCCGCTGCCGCGCCTCGCGAATCAGATTGCCGTTGAACGCGCCGCACAGACCCCGGTTGCTGGTGATCAGCACCAGCGCCACGCGGCCCGGCGCCACAACCGGCTGTCGCAACAGGGGGAACCGCACGGCCAGGTCCGGCGTGTACAGGTCCCGGATCAGCTCCGTGAGCGCCCCGGCGTAGGGCCGCGCCGCGAGCACGCGATCCTGGGCCCGCTTGAGCTTCGAGGTGGCCACCATCTCCATCGTCTTGGTGATCTTCCGCGTGTTCTCGACGGAGCGGATCCGCCGGCGGAGCTCGCGTGCCTTCGCCATGCCCTAGCGCGCCAGCTTCTTGAACTCTTCGATGGCGGCCTTGAGTTGGGCCGCCAGCGCGTCCGACAACGCCTTCTGCGTGCGTATCACCCGCAGCAACTCGGGATGCCGGGCGTCCATGAATTCGTGGAAGTCCCGCTCCCACTCCCGAATCTCGCCCACGTCCACGTCGTCCAGGTACCCGTTCGTCACCGCGAAGATGACGGCGATCTGCTTCTCGACCGGCATCGGCTGGTACTGCGGCTGCTTCAGCACCTCCACCACCCGGGCGCCCCGCGCCAGCTGCCGCTGTGTGGCCTGATCCAGCTCGGAGGCGAACTGCGCGAAGGCCTCCAGCTCGCGGTACTGGGCCAGGTCCAGGCGCAAACGCCCCGCCACCTGCTTCATCGCCTTGATCTGGGCGTTGCCCCCCACTCGGGAAACCGAAATGCCGGCGTTGATCGCGGGACGGACGTTGGAGTAGAACAGATCGGTCTCGAGGAAGATCTGTCCATCGGTAATCGAGATGACATTGGTCGGAATGTAGGCCGAGACGTCGCCCGCCTGCGTCTCGATCACCGGCAGCGCGGTGAGCGATCCCCCCCCCGCCGCCTCGGACAGCTTGGCCGCGCGCTCCAGCAGCCGCGAATGGAGGTAGAACACGTCGCCGGGGAACGCCTCCCGGCCCGGGGGCCGGCGCAGCACCAGCGAGAGCTGGCGATACGCCGCGGCTTGCTTCGACAGATCGTCGTACACGCACAGCGTGGCCCGCCGCTCCTCGTACATGAAGTACTCCGCCATGGCGCAGCCGGAATACGGCGCGATGTATTGCAGCGGGGCGGGGTCCGACGCGCTCGCGACCACGACGATCGTGTAGTCCATCGCCCCGTGCTGCTTCAGCCGCTCCACCACGCCCGCCACAGTGGAGTTTTTCTGGCCGATGGCCACGTACACGCAGACGACGTCTTCGCCCTTTTGATTGATGATCGTGTCTATGGCAATCGCGGTCTTGCCCGTCCCGCGATCGCCAATGATCAGCTCTCGCTGTCCCCGCCCGATCGGGATCATCGAGTCAATGGCCTTGATCCCAGTCTGGAGCGGCTCCTTCACGGGCTGGCGCCGCACGATCCCCGGGGCCGGCGATTCGACCTTGCGGGTTTTCGTCGCCTTGATCGGCCCGAGCCCGTCCACCGGCTGGCCCAGGGGATTGACCACGCGCCCCATGAGCGCCGGCCCCACGGGCACCTCGAACACCCGCCCGGTCCGGCGCACTTCGTCGCCTTCACGGAGCTTGAGGTAATCCCCCAGAATCACGGCGCCCAGATTGTCCTCCTCGAGGTTCAGCGCCAGTCCCGTCACGACATCCCCGGTCTCCGAGGCCGAGAACTCCAGCATCTCACCGGCCATAGCGGACCCAAGACCATAGACCCGCGCCGTGCCGTCCCTCACTTCCAGCACGGTCCCCACATCCTGCACATCGAGCGCCCGGAGATCCGCCGCTTCGATCTCCCGGAGCAGGACGTCCTTCAATTCCCCAGGGCGTAAAGTGGATTCGGTGGCCATCGGTCGGTTACGGTGTGTGTGCTCGTTTGCGTTCTGCGTCGGGAAGGCTTGTGAAAAGTATCACAAATGACGACGACGGCAACTCCCGGTGCCCGGCCGCTCACGGGCGACTGCGCGTGCGGCCCCGAACGAACCGCGCCAGCACCTCGGCCAGCGGCAGCGCGCCCAATTCACCGGCGGACACACCCGCCACCCGTTCCGCGCAGGCGGAGAAATGCCCGGGCGAGGAGTACCGCAAGACTCTGGTCACCGTCGGGACGTCGTATCCCGGGTTGGCCAGCAGGTCGGCGGCACAGATCACCCGCACCAGGTCAATCACGCGTTTGAGGTTGGGAGCGCCCCCGGCTCCGAACTCGCGGGACAGGTGCTCGCGCGTCACGCGCAGGGCCCGCGCCACCTCGGCCGTCCCCAGGCGCGTGTCCACGCGATGGAGGATCTCCTCCCACGCCCGCTGCTGCAGCGGCTCCGTGAGCCGCAGCATGCGCGGCGCGTCTGCCAACGCCGCACGACGGCGACGGCTCGCCGCCCGCGCCGCCACGATCTCGGCCGCCGCCGCGTCGTCCACTCCATCCACCAGGATCCCGCGCACCCCCGCCCGCCGGTAGCCCATCAACATCCCCCCGTCGCCGGGACGAAACCCGCCGGCAACGAACACCGGTACCCGCGGGTAGCTGGTGAGGATCCGCCCCGACGGCTCCGGCCCGCCCGGCGCACCGCCCAGAATGACCGAATCCACCACTTCACGCCGAAACAAGAGCGACAGCGCCTCGGGTGAGCGACAGACCGCCGCCCGCAGCCGAAACGGACGGAGCCCGCGGCGCACCGTCCGCCGAAACGTGGCATTGGGATGCAGCACGGCGACAACCGGCACGGCCTCACCGCCCTCCGCCGGGACAGCGATCCCGAATGGCGGCCAGGGCACGTCCAAGGACTTCGCGCGTGTTCCGGTAGGTCAGCCTCTTCACCGCCTCCTCCGGCGGGTACCACCGGCACTCGACGATCCCCTCGTCCACGCGGGGGGTGGGAACGCCAGTCTCCGACTCGAACAGGAAGAACTGACATTCCTTGTGGATCCGATCGCCGCGGTGCTGAAACCACCACTCGATGCTCCCCAGATCCCCGCACAGTTCCAGCTGCGCAAGGCCGGTCTCCTCCTCGGTCTCTCGCCGAGCCGTCTCACTGGGGGACTCGCCGGCCTCGATGTGCCCCTTGGGGAACCCCCAGTTGCCGTGGCTGTCCAGAATGACCAGCCAGCGGACCTCCCCATCCGTGCACCGGAAGACGACGCCGCCGGCGCTCGTTTCCCGTCGGGTCCGGCGCGCCATCAGAACACGGAGAACCGGAAGTACTTCCGCGGGTTGGCTTGAATATCCTCGAGCAGCTGCCGGAGCTGGGTGACGGTCCGCCGGGTCTCGACATACAGCGCCGAGTCACTCACCAGCAGCCCGAGCGTGCCCACCCGGTCCCGCAGCCGCGTCATCACCGAGTCGGCACCCTCCATGATCCGGAGGATGCTCGACTGGTTTTCCCGCGCGGCGCTCACCAGTGCGGCAAAATCCCTCGCGGCCGTGCCGATCTGTTGGGAGGCCTGCTCCGTGTTGTTCAGGATCGCCGCCAGCTGCCCCTGGTTCGTGGCCGAATCCACTCGCGCGAGCGACGCCGAGAGGCTCCGGGCCGCGTCGGCCAGCACGTCGGACCCCTGCCGCAGGTTCGCGCCGACGTCGCCCAGGATCGCCGTTTGCTGCTGCGTGAATTGGGTGAGCCGGTCGGTCACGCGACCGAAGTCACGGATGGACCGCTGCAGGTCCACGACGGCCTGGGAGTCGAAGACCGTCTGGAACCGCGAGGACACGTTGGCGATATCCGTGGCGATCCGCCCGGCCTGCGCCGTGAGCTGCCCGATGTCGGGCAGCGTGGCCCCGGGCCAGGCGTCCCCGCCGGCGGCCAGGGCTTCCTCCAAGTCGCGCTGGACGATGGGATCGTCCACCGGCTGAACCCCCAGCCCGATCACCCCAGCCTGCCACTCGCCAAACAGCGAGGCGGAGGCGGCGATGATGGCGGGCCGCGCGGGCAGCGCCACGCCTTGGTAGATCTGCAGTTCCGCCTCCACCCAGTTCGACTCGGCGAGCCGGATCTCCTTGACGCGCCCCACGCGCACCCCCCGAAGCACCACGGGATCGCCCACGCCCAACCCGCCCACCGAGCGAAACCGCGCCACGTGCACGTCGCCACCCGGTGCCAGTTGCGACTCGGAAAGCCATACGGCCCCCGCCACGATCGCGATGAGCGCGGCCAGCACCGTGCCCCCGACCACCACGTCGTCGCGCCGCTTCACGGACCCGCTCCCGCGAACGCCGTCTCCGCGTCCAGCACGCCTTCCGGCCTCCCTTCGATGAACTGGCGCACCACGGGATCGTGCGTCTTCTGGATTTGCTCGACGGTTCCTACCTGGCGAATCGTGCCCCGGTACAGCATCGCGATCCTATCCCCCACGGTGTAAGCGCTGCGGATGTCGTGCGTGACCACGACGCCCGTGACCCCGATCCGCTCCCGGGCCCGCACAATCAGCCGATCAATCACGGCCGAGGTCACGGGGTCGAGTCCCGTCGTGGGCTCGTCGTACAGGATGTAGCGCGGCCTGAGCGCGATGGCCCGGGCAATCCCCGCCCGCTTGCGCATTCCCCCCGACAACTCCCCGGGGTAGCGGGCTTCGCTCCCGGCCAGATCCACGAGGGCCAACGCTTCCGCCACGCGCTCGTCGATGTCGCGCTCCCCCAGCCCCCGCCGCGCCAGCCCCAGGACGATGTTCTCGCGCACCGTCATGGAGTCCAGCAACGCGGCAAACTGAAACACGTATCCGATGCGAGAGCGGAGCGCGGTGAGCCGCCGGCGGTCCAGTTGATGCACGATCTCGCCGTCCACCACGACCTCGCCGGCATCCGGTTCCAGCAGCCCCACCACGTGCTTCAATGCCACGCTCTTGCCGCTCCCGGAATACCCCAGGATCACCATGGTCTCGCCATCCCGCACGCCAAGCGTGAACCCGCTCAGCACCGGCTTGCCGTCGAAGGCCTTGTACACCTCCCGAAACTCGATCATGCCACCCGCTTGTGAGGGGTCACAGCAGCACAACAGCCCAGAACGCGTCCAGCACCAGAATCATCATGGCGCTCAGGACCACGGCGTCCGTGGTGGCCCGCCCGACCGCCTCGGCCCCGCGACTCACCGACAGGCCCTTCATACAACCGATCAGCGCGATGAGCAAGCCGAACGACATGCTCTTCACCAACCCGAACCAGATGTCCTTGAATTGATAGAACAGCTTGAGGCCGCGGACGAATTCGACGGTTGACAGATCGAGAAGGTTCACCGCCGTGAGCCATCCCGAGGTGACGCCCATCACCACGGCCAGCGCCACGACGAACGGGAACATCACGGCGGCCGCGAGCACGCGTGGCACCACGAGATAGGAAACGGGATCATAGGCCAGGGTTTCCAGGGCGTCCACCTGCTCGGTCACCCGCATGGTGCCCAGTTCGGCGGCGATGTTGGCCCCCACGCGGCCGGCGAGGGCCAGACCGGTCAGCACCGGCCCCAGCTCGAGCATGATGGTCTTGCCCACCAGCGTCCCGACGAAGTACAGGGGAACGGCGCCCGTGAAGGTGTAGGAGGCCTGCAAGGCGAGCACGATGCCGGTGAAGGCGGCAATGAACAACGCGATGGGCAGCGACGCCGCTCCGATGCGCCGCATCTGGACCAGGGTGAGGCCGGTCCACGTCGCGGTGTCCCGCAGTGCGCGGACCACGTCGGCGAGGAACTGTCCCACCCGGCCGAGCGCGACCAATCCGCCGCGCACCCGCGCGGTCACAAGCTCAAGCACGGGGCCAAATTAGCGTGGCTGGGGCACGGGCGGCAGGAGCGGCGCCCGGCCGCCATCCGGCGATGCGCGGGCCATGACGAATGCGTGGCCACCCAACGCAAGCGCGGCGAATCGGGTTCCACCGATTCGCCGCCCTGACGTGCGACTGACGGGCGCCGGCGCCTACGCCGCCCGGCTCATGCCGCGAAGCTGGCCAGCGCCCGCCCCACTTCTCCTTCTCGCAACCGCTTGAGCGCGCGATCTCGCAGCTGACGCACCCGCTCTCGCGTCACGCCCAACATGCCGCCAATCTCCTCCAGCGTGTGCTCGCGCCCGCCGTCCAGACCGAAATACAACCGCAGGACTTTGGCGTCGCGAGCCGGGAGGGTCCGCAGCGCCTCCTCCACCTCATCGGTGAGAAAGCGCTCCATCGTGCGCTCTTCGGTGTCCGGGAGATCCTCGGCGATGAAGCGCTCGATCAAGGCGCGATCGCCGTCCGGATCGAGCGGCGCATCGAGGCGGACTTCGCCAGTGTTGAGCGCCGCCAGGGACTGCACCACCTCGAGCGAGAGCCCGGTGGCCGAGGAAATCTCCTCCGGCGTCGGCTCGCGCCTGAGTTCCTGGCGCAGGGCCTCCGCCGTTCGCACGATGCGGGACAGGTCTGCCGTCCGGTTCAGCGGTACGCGCACCGTGCGGCCCTGACGGGCGAGCGCCGCGAGGATGGCCTGCCGGATCCACCACACGGCGTACGAGATGAACTTCACGCCCTGATCCGGATCGAACTTCCGGGCGGCGGTAAGCAAGCCCACGTTGCCTTCACCGATGAGGTCGGTGAGGGGAAGCCCGCGGTTCTGGTACTTCTTGGCCACCGAGATCACGAAGCGCAGGTTGCGCTTGGCCAATTCCTGCATGGCCTCCTGGTCCCCCGCGCGCACCTTGCGAGCGAGACGGATCTCCTCGTCCGCCGTCAGCAACGGCGTCTTGCTCACCTCGTAGAGGTACTGATCGAGGAGGTCCCGGTCGGCCTCGTTGGGGGCGAGCACGGGAACGGGGCGGCGGCGCCGCCGGCGCCGCTCTGGAGCCTGAGCCATCATGGTCCCTTCGGGGTATCCCTGCCTGCGCACAGAACGGGCCCTGGAGCCGCGCCTGCGCGCGTGCATGTCAGAGTGAATGAGCCAGTATCGTCCGCCGGCGGTTTACTACCCCTGCCCGGTGCCAAAGTTCGCTTGACACTGGGCGGGTCCCATCCTTAGCTTGCCATGTTTCCCGCAAGCGGCCCGCCGAGCGTGCCAAATATAACGGGGGCGTAGCTCAGTTGGGAGAGCGCGTGAATGGCATTCACGAGGTCAGGGGTTCGATTCCCCTCGCCTCCACTCC
>CAZVKD010000074.1:0-11802 GCA_964627675.1 uncultured Gemmatimonadaceae bacterium | reverse complement strand
ACCGTGGCGCCCGACCTGGGCCTCGAACAGGTCACGCCGAACGTCTTCACGACGCTGGGGGAGGTGGATCTGTTCGCGGCGGCAATCGAGGAAGCGGCGACCCGGGGGATTGCGGGCTGATGGAAGACTCGGCGCCGATGCATGCGGAAACGTCGCCGGACGAGGTGCCGGAAGTGGGCGAGGGCGGCCGGGGTCCTCCAACGACGACTGGTCGTGCCGCGCGAGGCGACGCCTGCCTACGCCTTCCCGGGATGGCGCCTGACATCATTCGCGCCGGCGGCATCATGATGCGTGATGCTGGCCGCGGCCGCACTTCGCCCAACTCCAAGGTGGGCAATCCGCCCCGAACGTGCAAGCGGGCTGGCAGGGCGCCGTGCGAGCCGTGTTCAACGGTGGACCGGGAACAACCAGCGCCAGGAAGTCACGACGGAGCGACAGGCCCGGCCGGTCCGCGTCGCTCGCGCCACGCCCCCCACTGCTCTACGGTCATCACGGTGCGGAACCCGATGTTGGACGCGCCGGTGTCAGGAGCGTTGTAATGCCGCGCGCTCACGCGATAGCCGCGGCAGTAGGAGTCACTACAGAGGAATGAGCCGCCCCGCAGCACTTTCATGGGCTGGTACCCAGAAGCGGGGTCCAGGCCGGCGGCCGGCCCGGTGGGATTCCGCACCACTCCCAGCTCGCTGCGCAGGCGGTAGGTGTCGGGCCGGAACCAGTCGAGCGTCCACTGCCAGACGTTCCCGGCCATGTCGTAGAGCCCGTACCCGTTCGGCGCATATGAGCCCACACGCCTGGGCGCCGCGGCGCGCGTGGGAAATACCCCCTGGTAGATGTGCGCTTGCGGGTGCGCCGGGTCGTAGGGAGCGTCGCCCCACGCATATCCCCGGCCCTCCAGTCCGCCGCGCGCGGCAAACTCCCACTCGGCTTCCGTGGGCAACCGTTTCCCTGCCCATTCGGCGTATGCCACGGCATCCTCCCACGCCACGTGCACCACGGGCACATCGTCCTTGCCGGTGATCGAGCTTCCGGGCCCATCGGGGTGGCGCCAGTTGGCGCCCGGCACGTAGCGCCACCATTGGGACCAGTCGCGGAGGTCCACGGCTGCGTGGGTCGGCGTGAAGACCACCGATCCCGGCACCAGCAGCTCTGGCGGCGGGGGAGGCGTTCCCGGGGGCAGCTGTCGCATGAGGTCGGCAGCGGCCGGCACTCGCTCGGCCACGGTGACGTACCCAGTGGCGTCCGCGAATGCGCGGAACGCCTTGTTGGTAACAACGTGGCGGTCCATGAAGAAGCCATCCACGAACACGCGATGGGGCGGCCGCTCGGCGGGAGCGGCCTGCGGCCCATCGCTTCCCATCACGAAAACGCCGCCGGGAATCCACACCATGCCGGGCGGGGGATCACCAGGCGGCGGAGCCGACCTCATGGGCCCGCCGGCACCGTCCTCGCCACGGCAGCCCACCGCCAGCCACAGGGCGAGCCACGAGGCCAGCGCACCCGGGCCGGCCATTCGAGTTGTCGCTTGCGACTTGTTGCCGCGGATAAGTCGCTGCGTCCGGCTTCGCCCCATCGCTACCGATACCCCTGGAAGTCCGCCCCATATCCCGTCTCCGCCTGAAGGCGCGCCAGCTCCGCCTGAAGCTGGGGCAGGAGGCGCCGTCCCTCCTCAGAGCCCATCAGGTTGTTCAACTCGAACGGATCCGCCTCGAGATCGTACAGCTCATCCATCCCAGGCAGCTCCACGTAATGGATGTACTTGTATCGCGTGGTGCGCACCGCCTGATATCCCATGCTGACGATGCGCGGAAACACCCGGTCGCTGTAGTACTCGAGCAGGATGGACGAACGCCATGACCGGGCGCGACCGGAGAGCAGGGCCACCAGGGACTGCCCCTGTCGCGGCACGGTATCGGCAATCCCGGCCAACTCCAGAATCGTGGGCGCGAGGTCAATGGTCTGCACCAGCTCGGCAGGCGTGCTCCCGGCCCGCGCCACCCGCGGATACCGGATGATGAGCGGGATTCTCGCGGTCTCTTCGTACGCCAGCCGCCGTTCCTCGTTCAGTCCGTGCTCGCCGTAGAAGTAACCGTGATCGCTGGTGAAGATGATGACCGTGTTGTCCAGCTCTCCCATTTCGCGCAGCGTCTGTACCAGGCGCGCCAGGCTCTCGTCCACCCCCAGCAGCATTTCCAATCGGTCGCGCACGTCCCGGTCCGGCGTGCCGCCGCTGTCGGGGCTCAACGGGGGCAGGCCCGGGATGCGCCGCTGGAGCGCCGGCTTCCCCCTGACGGGAACGAGCGCGTTCCTTCGTCGGGGAACGACGGCCCGCGCGTACCGCCCGCGATGGCGCTCGGCCGGGATGAAACCTGCCGCCTGGCCTTGCAACTGGGCCACGGAGCCGTCGTCTCGTTGCATTACGTTGGGATGAAGCGCCTTATGTGCCAGGAACAGCATGAAGGGTTGCCCCTGGGCGCGGCGCATGAAATCCACCGCGTAGTCGGTCAGCACATCCGTGACGTAGCCTTGTACCACCAGGCGCTGGCCGTCCACGTTCAGACTGGGATTGATGGCTTCGCCCTGCCCCTTCATGGCCACCCAGTGGGTCCAGCCCGGCCGCCGCGTGTCGTCGTTTCCCATGTGCCATTTGCCGATGAAGGCCGTGGCGTAGCCGGCGCGCTCCATGGGCACGGCGAACGTGGCCAGCCGATGACTGGCCGAGTCCCGCGCCGTGTTGTCAATAATGCCGTTGGTGTGAACGTGCTGCCCCGTGAGAATTGCCGCGCGGCTGGGCGAGCAGAGGGGCGTGGTGGCGAACGCATTCAAGAATCGCGCACCTTCGCGCGCCAGCCGATCAATGGCAGGGGTCTCGACGAACGGGTGTCCGGCGATGCCGAGATCGTCCCAGCGGAGATCGTCCACCACGATGACCACCACGTTGGGCGGCCCCGCGGCGGCTCGCTCCGCCGGCGTCCCGGGACATCCCAGCGCTGCGGCTGCCGTGACGACGGCCGGCACCGTGCGGCGGCGGCGCGAACGTGGGCGTGTCGGCATTCGGAGGGCCACGAGGGCGGCGAAGATGGCGCGTTGGGACGTTCGGCGCCAGCCGGCGCGACGCACTGACCACGGGATCGGGGCACTGCCGCCCGTTGCGTCGGGCCCCTGCCCCGGTCGGAATCACACGCCCTCAGCTTCGTCCTCCGGGACTGCCCCCGGGCTGCCGATGGGTTCGCCAGGCCAACGCTCGGACCGCGTATCGGACGGCCGGACCATGCGCATCATTGGCTCGATCGCGCTGTCGCCGTGTTCGGGTGGATCGGCAAGGCGCCCTGGGGTTCACCGATCCGCGAGCGACGGCGACCGCAGAGCGGAGTCACGTCCTGGCCTCCGTGATTACATTCGCGTGCGTCAGTTGCCGGCTGCCTCCATAGCGCCCGCCCGGGAGCCGACTTTCGGTCGAGCTGGGTGGCCGGTGACGGGGAGATGGCACACTTGCGTCTCCAGCCATCCCCCTTTGAACCTCCGGGCGATGCCGAGTTCGTATCTGAAACCCCTCGCAACGGTGAGGAGACTGGTGAGCCACTCACGAACCAGCGTGAAGCGCCGACGCCGGCGCTTTTCGTGCGGCCATCTCGTGACGCCGCGCAATATCCACCTGTCCAGTTACCGGGGGCGGCCCTCGCCGCGTTGCCGGACGTGCTACAACCGCTATCAGCGGGAACTCATGGCCCGCAGGCGACGGGTGGAGCGCGCCAAGCGCGCCAGCCGACGCCGTCGCTTTTCGTGCGGCCATCCCGTTACGCCCCGGAATATCCATGTGTCCAGTTACCGGGGACGGCCCTCGCCGCGTTGCCGGATGTGCTACAACCGCTATCAGCGGAACCTCATGGCCCGCAGGCGAAAGGCGGAGCGCGCCAAGCGCGCAGGAAGAAAGTGACGGTCGTCAGTGGGTTGCGGGGCCGGAGACGGGCCGCCGGCGGCCCAACGGCGTGGTCGCCCAGGATCGCCGCGGCGACCGAAACGTCGAGCGGGACAACGGCGGCGACCGTTGCCCCGCCCCAATAGCGGCGGAGGGACTCGAACCCCCGACACGCGGATTATGATTCCGCTGCTCTAACCAGCTGAGCTACGCCGCCACACCCTGCCGGCCCTCCCCCCTCGCTCCTGCCCCCCGCTGTACTCTAACCACCTCCCGGAGCGCGCCTCAAGGCTTGACCGGTTCCACGCGATACAGGATCTCCCCCGGCCGCAGCATCCCAAACGCCTCACGCGCCACGCGCTCCTGCGTCACGGGATCCCGCTCCAGCGCCTCGGCCTCGCGCCGCAGACTGTCTATCTCGAGGTCGAGCCGCTCCACCGCCTGCCGCTCGCGCGCCAACTCCCGCTTCAACTGCCACCAATCCAGCGTGCCATACTCCCCGCCGGCGAAACCGAACGTGACTCCCCCCGCCACCAGGACTAGCCCGGCCACTCGGGCGCGATTCACAGCCCGTACAACCCGCCCCCCGGATACTCGGCGTACTCGCCCAGCTCCTCGGCGATCCGTAGCAGCTGGTTGTACTTCGCCACCCGATCGGTGCGCGAGGCGCTGCCCGTCTTGATCTGCCCCGCCCCGCACGCCACCGCCAGATCCGCGATGAACGTGTCTTCGGTTTCACCCGATCGGTGCGAAATGACCGTACCGTACCCGTTGGAGCGCGCCAGTTCGATGCATTGCAACGTTTCCGTGAGCGTGCCGATCTGATTCACCTTGATCAGGATCGCGTTCCCCACCCCGCTCTCGATCCCCTTGGTGAGCCGGTCCACGCTGGTGACGAACAGGTCGTCTCCCACCAGCTGGACCCGTTCGCCCAGCGCCTGGGTCAGCCCCGCCCAGCCCTCCCAATCGTCCTCGGCCAGTCCGTCTTCGATGGAGACGATCGGATACTTGTCAATCCAGCTCTCGTAGAGTCGAGTCAGTTCTTCCGCCGAGCGGCGCGAGCCGTCGCCCTTCTTGAACACGTACTGCCCACCGTCGTAGAACTCGCTGGCGGCGGGGTCCAGGGCGATGGCGATATCCTTGCGCGGTTCGTAGCCGGCGCCCTCGATCGCCGCCATGATGGCTTCGAGCGCCGCCTCGTTGGAGGGCAACATCGGCGCAAAGCCCCCTTCGTCGCCCACCGCGGTCGAAAGCCCGCGCCCGCTCAACACGTTCTTCAGCGAGTGAAACACCTCCACGCCCATGCGCAGCCCGTCGCCGAAGTTGCCGGCGCCCACCGGCACTACCATGAACTCCTGCGCGTCCACGTTGTTCGAGGCGTGCGCGCCGCCGTTCAGGATGTTCATCATCGGCACCGGCAGCACGTGCGCCAGCGGGCCGCCGAGGTAGCGATACAACGGCATCCCCGCGTCCGCCGCGGCGGCGCGCGCCACGGCCAGCGACACCGACAGGATTGCATTGGCGCCCAGGTTGCTCTTGTTCGGCGTGCCATCCAGCTCGAGCATCTCGCTGTCCACGGCGATCTGGTCCGCCGCACTGATCCCCTCGAGCCGCGGACCGATCACCTCGTTGACGTTTCGCACCGCCTCGAGCACGCCCTTGCCCAGGTAGCGCTTGGGGTCGCCATCACGCAGCTCCACCGCCTCGTGCTCGCCGGTCGAGGCGCCGCTCGGCACCGCGGCGCGACCGCTGGCGCCGCTCGACAACGTGACGTCCGTCTCGACGGTCGGATGCCCGCGCGAGTCGAGAATTTCTCGCGCGTGAACTTCGATGATCGTGGTCATGGGCCGGCGGAACCTATGCCGCCACTTTTGTGGCGTCAACGCGCAGCCGTTCGATCGCTCGACGGGTCTCTTCCATGAGTCGCTCGCGATCCTCGTACGTCAGGCCCGCCGTGGCGATCGGCGGGCCGAATACTAGCGCGATGGGATGGGGCGCGAGCTTCCATGACCCTTTGGGAAGCAGCGTAAAGGTGCCGGCGCAATAGGCCGGAACGATCGGGACCCCCGCAGCAATCGCCAGCACGAAGGGACCCTTCTTGAACGGCAGCAGCTCACCGGTCCGACTGCGCGTGCCCTCGGGAAACACCACAGCGGACAGTCCGCCCTGAATCGCTTTCGCGGCCTCCTGATAGGCCTCGAACGCCGCCTGGCGGTTTTGCCGGTCAATGTAGATGTGTCCCGCCGCCCGCATCGCGGCGCCCAACAGCGGCACCCGCTGCAATTCCTTCTTCGCGACGAAGCGGACGGATCCCGGCACGGCCGCGAGCACCAGGAAAATGTCGAACCATGACTGGTGATTGGACGCGAACACGACGGGCCCCTGCGGCAGCTGCTCGAGGCCCCACACGCGGTACGGCACGCCGGACGCCCGCAGGGCGTTCCGCGCCCACTGCCGTGCGCAGTGATCGTACACGCCGCCCGGCCTCTGCGGCACGCGCACCAGCCCGGCCAGGAACGCCTTGCCCCCGTACCACACGGTGCTGATCAGGAGGACGACGAAAAACCACAGCGTCCGAATCATGGCGATCCAGGCCGGACTGCCCGATGGCGGCGTCGCATGTCCTAAAAATGCCGGTACGTCTCCGGCATCCACACCCGCTTTCCCTCCCTGACCAATCGAACGCCCTCGGCCTGATCGGCCCGGCCCACCCTGGTCAGCGGAATCCCGAAGCGCGACTCGAACGCGGCCGCATCTGCGTCGCTCAGGCCCGGCGGCAGCGCCGCGAGCAGTTCGTACTCCTCTCCTCCTGCCAGCGCCATCTCGGGCACCTCGGCCGCGGGGTGGAGCGGCACGGCGTCCACCTCGATCGTCCAACCCACGCCGGAGGCCGCGGCCAGGTGTCCCGCGTCGGGCACGATGCCGTCGGAGACGTCAATCAACGCTCGCGCCCCATGGTCCCGCAACCACTTGGCCTCCTCCAGCCGCGGCACCGGGCGAACGAAGCGCTCGCGGGCTGACGCGTCCGGCTCCGAGCCCGCGTTCCAGGCGGCCAGCGCGGCGAAAGGTCCCCCGAGTCTCCCCGTGAGCCACAACTCGTCGCCGGCCTGCGCGCCACCGCGCCCCAGCGGCACCCCCCCCAGGCGCCCCACCACGCACACGTCCAGCACCAGGCTCTGGCCCCGCACCAGGTCTCCGCCCCACACCGACGCACCCACGGCCTTGGTGGCGCCCCCCACCCCCTCCATGATCTCCACCACCTGCTCAGCGGGCCGTTCGGGGGAAACGGCCAGGCTCACCAGCACGCCGAGCGGATCAGCGGCCACGGCCGCCAGATCCGACAGGGCCGCGCTCGCGGCCCGCCAGCCCACCTCCTCCGGCGTCATCCACCCGAGCCGGAAGTGCGTGCCTTCCACCGAAAGGTCGATCGAAAGGGCGAGCCGTTCGCCGCCGATCTCGACGAAGGCGCAATCATCACCGGCGCCCGCCACGGTCGAGCCCAGCCGGCGCCAGATCGCTCGAATGCGATCGAATTCTTCTCCGGCACCCAGGGGCGTGAAGCCCGTGGCGGACCCCTGCGTCATGTAACCTGCGGCGGCGCAAGCTCGAGCACCACCGGCGGCGACGGCACCGGCGGTTCGGCCCACGCCCGCCACAGTTCCGGCAGCACGGCCAGCACGTCCATGGGCCGGGTGCCTCGCACGGTGAGCTGGGCGGCCGCAAGTTCGGCGGCTCGACCCAACACGTGCGCCGCCAGCGCCCCGGCCTCGGCCACGCGCAGGCCGCGGGCAATGAACGCACCCGTGAACCCGGCCAGCAGGTCCCCGCTTCCACCCGTCGCGAGCGCCGGGTTCCCCGAGGCCGTCACCAGCGCCGCGGTGCGGGTGGACCCCACGATCGTGGGCACGCCTTTGAGCAACACGGCGGAGCGAACTGTCGCGCCGGGCAGCGCCGCCGACAATGCGTCGGCTGCCTGCGCGCACGCGGCGAAGCGGTCCGTGTCCGCAAGCTTGGCCAGCTGGGGGAACACGGCGCGGAACTCGCCGGCGTGCGGGGTCAACACCCGCGGGGCCTTGCCGCGCGCCAACGCCGGCAGACCCACCTGGAGCGCATCCGCGTCAATCACCAGGGGCGACTCCGCCCGGTCCAGTACCGCGCCAACCAACGCCGCGCGCTCGCCACCGCGGCCCAGACCCGGCCCCAGGACGATCGCGTCCGCCCAGGCGATGGCTTCGACCAGGGCGGGCTCGAGTTCCGGCCCGAGCGCGGTGGGAACGGTGAGCACGTCGGGCGAGTTGGTCTGCGCCGCCTGCACCGTCACGGGATGCGCGGCGAGCCTGGCCAGCCCGGCCCCCGCTTCGAGCGCTGCCCGCGCCGCATGCAGCGCGGCGCCGGCCATGCCGTGGTCGCCGCCAATGACGAGCACGCGGCCGCGATCGCCCTTGTGCATCGTCACACCGAAGCCCGGAAGCAAGGCGCGCGCTCGGGCCTCGTCCACGAACACCGGCCAGGCCGGGTCTGCCGGGGGAAAGCCGATATCCACCACCACGATCTTCCCACACCACTCTCGACCCAGGAGATGGCCGCGGCGCAGCCCGCCAAAGGTCACGGTCAGCGCCGCGCGTAGGGGGTCATGCGCCTCGCCGGTGGAAAGATCGAGCCCAGTGGGCCCATCCACCGCGGCTACAGGCGCGCCGTGGCTGTTGAGCCGCCTCACCAGGTCCTGCACCGCGCCCCGCGGTGCTCCGCCCGCGCCCGTACCGAGCAACGCGTCCACCAGCACGCCGCAATCCGGCCAATGCTCGTCCGCGTCGAGCGGCGTCACCCCGCTGGCCAACGCCAGCGCCCGGTTTGCGGCGCAGTCGGGCGCCCGCTTCCCCGCCGTCTCCACGGCCCACACCGGGGCCCCGGCGGCCACCAGCGCACGGGCAATCACCCACCCATCGCCACCGTTGTTGCCGGGCCCCGCGGCCACCAGCACCCCATGACCAAGAGCGCGGCCAAACTCCCGGGCCAGCACGTGCGCCGCGGCCCGCCCCGCCGACTCCATGAGCACGCGGCTGGGAATGTTCGCCGTGCTCCGCGCGCGCTCGTCCCACTGGGCGGCCTGAGCCGCATCCACCACCGGAATCACTCTCATGTGATCACCACGCCGGCATATCCCACCACGCTGTCGTCCTCGCCGGTCATCCAGCCGCTGTGCCGGTAATCAACGACCTCGGCCCGCCGCGCGCCAAGGCGGCGCGAGGCCTCCAGCACCACGGCTGACGGCGCGCGCCCGCACATCGTCACGCCAAGGCGGCGACAGGTCTCCAGCACGCCGCGGCCATCGAGACGGCCCACGTGCTCCAAGACCTCGCGATCCTTTCGCTCGGCGGCGGCGGCGGGCTCGTAGTGCGTCATGTCGGAGGACGCCAGGAGCAGCACCGGCTCGGGCCAGTCCGCTGCGGCTCGGGCAAGACCCTCGGCCAGCCAGCGGCACCGCGTCCAATCATCGAACGTGAGGACCAGCGGCGCCACCGCGCTCTCGGGAGCGCAAACCTGAAGAAACGGCAGCTCCACCTCGATCGCGTGCTCGGCCACATGGGCGGCAGGGTCATGGCTCACCAGCGTGCACCGTTCGGCCAGGCGGGACATGAACTCCGGGTTCACCGGAACCCTGCCCAGCGGCGTCTCGAACCCGCCGGTCATCCAGGCGCTCGCTCCCCCCGGCGCCGTCCCGCGCCCCGTGTGATTGGGGGCGATCACCACCACGAGCCTCGGAATCTCGAGCCGCGAGAAGACCCGGGCGGCGCAGGCGCCGGAGTACACCAGCCCGGCGTGCGGCACGATCGCGCCCAGCGCCCGCACCCGGTCGGCGGAAGCCGCATCCGCCCCCGCCAGCAGGGCGTTGACCAGCGAGCGGAGCTCGTGCGGATCGGCGGGGTAGAAGCGGCCCGCTACCGCCGGCTGCCGCAGCTCGCCGGCGCCCGGCTCACTTGAAGCTTTGTCCGATGGTCCGTCCGAGAGAGATCTCGCCGTTGTCAATCCGAATGTTGAACCCGCAGTCCGGAGAAGTGCAGACCCACGCCTTGTAGGTAATCGGCGCCCCCTCCCGACCGTAATCAGAAAGCGGGATCAAGACACCCTTGCCGCATTTCTGGCATGGCGGCAACTCGACACGTGCATCCATCGCACACCCCCCTCACACCTTCACAACCTCCACAACCTTCACAACCTTCACAACCTTCACAACCTTCCCAACCTTCCCAACCTTCACAACCTTCCCCCCCTCACTCCTCGCCCACCTTCCAGGGATATCGCCGCTCGAACGTCTCCGTGAAATCGTACACCCCCGCAAAGTCCTCGATCCGGTCGCTCGGCTGGCGAATCAGCAGGCCCGCCTCGATCAGCACGTAGACGATCCGCCCGATGTCTTCGGTGCATTCCACGCCCCAGTGCGAAAGCACGGTGCGGGCGGTGAGGCCGAATTGCTCCAACGCGAAGTCCCGGCAGGCCACCGCCAGTTCCCGACCGCCGACGTGCCGGCGCGCGCCGGTCTTCCGATGGTGGTACTCCAGGGCCGCCAGCACGAACACGTAGGCCCGTTCGTGGTAGCGGCCGTCCAGCGCGCGGATGCGCTGGGCAATCAGATCCGGGAGTACGATTTGGTCCATGCGCCCCAGTGGCGGGACGGGGTGATAGTCTACGTGCTCACCCACCGCCAGCAAGGGGCGCCGGCCGGGCGCTGCCCGCGTAGAGCGGGAAGGCGGCGGCGAGATCGCGAACCTCGCCGGCGATCCGGTGCAACTGATCGTCATCGCGCGAGGACAAGGCGGAATCAATGAGCCCGGCGATGGCCCGCATCTCCGGCTCCGCCATGCCCCGCGTCGTGAGCGCCGGGGTGCCCAGCCGGATCCCGCTGGTCACGAAGGGCGATTCCGGATCATTGGGGATGGCGTTCTTGTTCACCGTGATGCCCACGTGGCCCAGCGTCGCCTCCGCCGCCTTGCCGGTCAGCCCCTTGGAGCGCAGGTCCACCAGCAGCAAGTGAGTGTCGGTCCCGCCGCTTACCAGGCGGTAGCCGCGCTCCATCAGCCCTTCCCCCAGTACCGCCGCGTTGCGCACGATCTGTCGGGCGTAGGCCTTGAAAGCCGGCTGCTGCGCCTCCCCAAAGGCCACGGCCTTTGCCGCGATCACGTGCTCCAGCGGGCCGCCCTGCGTTCCGGGGAACACCTGCCTGTCCACCGCCTTGGCGAGCGCCTCCCGGCAGATGACGAACCCCCCGCGAGGCCCCCGCAAGGTCTTGTGGGTGGTGCTCGTCACGATATCGGCGTGGGCAATGGGCGAGGGGTGCACCCCGCCCGCCACCAGGCCCGCGATGTGCGCCATGTCCACGATCAGCGTGGCCTCCACTTCCCGGGCGATGCTGGCGAATGCCGCGAAGTCAATCACGCGCGGGTATGCCGACGCTCCGGCCACGATGAGTCGAGGGCGCTCGCGGCGGGCGACCTCGCGCACCCGGTCCAGATCAATACGCTCAGTATCGTCCCGAACGCCATAGCCCGCCACCCGGAACAGGCGCCCGCTCGCACTCACCGACGCACCGTGCGTGAGGTGCCCGCCGTGCGCCAGCGTCATGCCCATCAGGACGTCACCCGGACTGGCAACCGCCAGATAGGCCGCGAGGTTCGCCTGCGTGCCGCTGTGCGGCTGAACGTTGGCGTGCTCGCCCCCAAACAGCGCCAGCAACCGGCTGATCGCCAGCCGCTCCACTTCATCCACCACCTCGCACCCGCCGTAATACCGGCGGCCGGGATACCCCTCGGCATACTTGTTGGTGAGCGCCGTGCCCATGGTCTCGAGGACGGCGCGTGAAGCGAAATTCTCGCTGGCGATCAGCTCCA
>CAZVKD010000073.1:6852-11919 GCA_964627675.1 uncultured Gemmatimonadaceae bacterium | reverse complement strand
CACGCTCGCCGCGGCCAAGCTCGTGTTCAGCGGCGTGGTGGAGCGGTTCCCCGGCATCGCCTGGGTCCTCACCCATTTGGGCGGCGCGATTCCCTACGTCGCCGAGCGGCTCGACCGGGGCTACGAGGCGTTCCGGGAGTGCCGCGAGCACATCAAACAGCCGCCGAGCGCCTACCTGCGCCAGTTTCATTACGACACGGTCAATTTCGATCCCGCGGCGCTCCGGCTCGCGATCTCGTTCGCCGGCCCGGAGCGGATTCTGGCAGGCAGCGACTATCCCCACATGATCGGCAGCCTGCGCAAGATGAAGGAGAGCATCGCGGCGCTCGACCTTGCGCCGGAGGACCGCGTGGCGATCTTGGGCGGAAACGCCGCACGTTTGCTGAGGCTATAAGACTCGAGGAGCCCGCCGATGGAGAGCCACATCCGTTCCCTCGTCGCTCGTTCGTGCGCCCACGTCGCGATCATCGGGGTGCTCGCTGGAGAACTCGTCGAGGCCCAGACCCCCCGCGACATCGTGGCTCGGGCGGTGGCCGCCACGGGCGGTGAGGCCGCGCTCCGCGCTGCACCCGTCGTGCAATTGGACTTCCACACGGTGACGTTCGCCATCGGGCAGGAAGAGACCCCCGAGTCCCCGGCGCGGGCCACCGTGGCCTACGGCCGCATCGTCACCGATTGGCGCGGCCCGCGCCGGCTGGTCACCCAGGAGCTGCGGCCGGTCGCGGGCAACCCGCAACGGCAGCGCCGGATCACCGCGGCCGGGATCGGGTTGTTCGAGGTGGATGGCCAGCAGCAACCCGACGCACCCGGAGCGGTGGCCGCTGCGGAGCGCGCGGTGCGGCTCTCGCCTGAGCGGCTGCTGCTCACCGCGCTCGACAATCCGTCGGCGTTGTCGAGCGCCCCCGCCAGGGAGTGGCGGGGAGAGTCGGCCGCGGGCGTTCGCTTCGCGCTCGGGCAGGATACGCTGACCCTCTACTTCGACCGGCGGTCCGGCTTGCTGCTAGTGAGCGAGACCCTGACGGACGACGGCGTGCTGGGCGATCGCCAGACCGCGACCTGGTACACCCGCTGGCAGGACGCCGGCGGGATTCAGCTCCCGCGGCAGGTGGATGTGCTGGTCAACGGCCGGCTTCAGGCGCATACGGTGTATTCGGCCGCGGCAATGCTGTCAAGCGTGGACGAGCAGTGGTTCGCGATCCCCGACTCGATCTCGCGGCGCGCGCAGCGCCCGCCGACCGTGGCCGCACCGCCCACAGTCGTGGTGCAGCTCGCGGAACTGGCGCCGGGCGTGTGGCGCGCCGAGGGCGGGTCCCATCACTCACTGGTGGTGGAGCAGCCACAGCAACTCGTCGTGGTCGAGGGACCGCAGAGCAGCCAGCGCTCGCAGGCCGTCATGGACACGCTGCGATCCCGCTTCCCGAACAAACGGATCGGCGTGCTGGTCAACACCCATCATCATTGGGATCACGCCGGAGGGCTGCGCGGCTACCTCGCCGCCGGGGTACCCGTGCTCACCCACGCCAGAAACGCGACGTTCGTGCGCGGCATCGCGGCCGCGAGGAAGACGGTTGCGCCGGACGCCCTGTCCCGGAATCCCGGCGCGCCGGACGTACGCACGGTCGAGGACAGTCTCGCGATCGGGGAGGGAGCAAGCCGGGTCGTGATCTACCGCATTCCGACGGTGCACGTGGAAGGCATGCTCGCCGCCTACGTGCCGGCCGCCCGCATGCTGTTCGTGAGCGACGTGCTGACGCCGGGCGCCAATCTTCCCCGCGCGAACAGCGCGGAGGTCGTGGCCGCCGTGCGACAACTCGGCATCGCGGTGGATCGCGTGGTCGGGGGGCACGGCGGCATCGTGACGCTGCAACAAGTCGAGGCGGCGGCGCGGGACTAGGACCAACAGCCGGATGGCGCCACCCGCGCGGCCCCTACGGAGACGCGCGGGGGGCTCGTCCTTCGAGCGCGTACATCAACGCCACGCCGGCCACCACCATGAGCAGCCCGAACCAGCCCGGCCGGGTGAGGTGCTGCCCGAGCAACGCCAGCGCGAGCAGCGCGCCGATCACCGGCTCGATCGTCGCGGTGACGGCCGTCGGGGTGGCCTCGATCCGCCGCACCGCGGCGAAGAAGAACAGGTTGGCGAGCAATACCGTGCCCACGGCGAGCGCCGCCACGTAGACCCACGCGGTGGCAACCGGCGGCGGCGCCGGCGGGAACCCGGCGAGCGGGAGCGCGGCCGCGAGGATCGCGGTCCCGCCGACGATCTCGAGGGCGAGAAACCGCAGAATGCCGAGGCGCGGCACGATGAACCGGGCGAGCACCGTCGTCCCCGCGTAACTCGCGGCGGCGGCCAGGCCGCCGGTGACGCCGGCAAGGATTCCCGGGCCCGAAGACAGACTCGCCGACCCGCCGGGCCCACCCCGCACGGTCAAGGTGGCGCCGATCGCCACCACCGCGGCGATCGCCACGCGGGGCGCCGTCATCCGTTCCTTGAGAAGCGTCGCGGCGAGGATCGCCACCATGATCGGCGCGGTGTACAGCAGCGCCGCGGCTCCGGCGACGCCGGTTCCCGCGATGGCGAACTGGTAGGACACCTCGAACGACGCCACCAGTGCGCCCCCGCCCAACGCGGCGGCGGCGATCAGCCGACGCTCGCCGCGGAACAGGTCCCTCCGCACGACTCCCACGGCGAGAAACCCCACGGACGCAATGGCGACGCGCCAGAATCCGATACCGGTCAATTCCGCGCCGGCCGCGTATAACGCGGTCGAGAGCGGCCCCGTCGTGCCCCACAGCGCTCCGGCACCGAGCGCGCACAGGTAGCCGACCGCTCGCGCGCGCGTCATGCCGGCGCCTGGATTGGCGCGGAGTCGAATGGGCGCCGAAATCGTCAGTAGAGGCGCAGCGTGACGCCCGCGTACCAGTGCACCTGAGCGTCCGCCGGATCGAAAGGATCGAGCAGTTGCACTTCCACGAACGGACTGGCGCGCCCGCGCCGCAGCGAGACGCCGGTGAGGACCAACAAGTGATCCTCCTCGTCGGCGCCGAACCGGGATTCGTTCAAGGAGAGATAGGTGAACCCTCCCCCGACGTACCACGGGGACCGCTCGCCCAGCGGCCGGCCCCGAGGGGCGAGTATGATTTGCGACCCCGTGCGGTTGGTGCCGGCGGCGCCCGTTTCGAAGCCCGCCACGATGGCGTTCACGGCCGCCATCATTTCCGCGCCGGGCCAGATCCCGATGATCGCCCGGCCGCCCACTCTGCCCTCCTGCATGCCGCCGGACACGATCCATCCGCCCACCTGTGCGCCGAAGTCAACGGGGCGCACGTACGGACCCTGGACCACCGCCCCGGGCCGAGTCCACATCGCCACGACGCCGCATTCCGCGCCCAGGCGATTGAACTCCGGCGGCACGGTGGCCGCCCCCGAGTACACCTCGACGGCCTCGATCGTCTGAATGGAGAGCAGCGCGTCCAGATCCACTTCCATCCCGGTACCCAGGAACGTGCCGTCGAGGAACATGAGCGGCCCGGCGAGGCCCGCGCCCCGGAGACCGCCACACAGGGTGGGATCCCGCCGGCTCGCGACGCGTACGCCCCCATCGAATCGCGCGACGTCCACGCCGGACGTGCGCCGCAACACATCCGTAAGCACCCGGGGGTTTGACGCCTCGATTTGCTCGCGGGTGACGTACTCGCCAAGCCCGCTGGCGCGTCGCTGGTAGAAACCGGACAATCGCCTGGGGACCGGCCGTCCTTCCACGACCACCGTATCCAGCTCAGCCGGCGGGAGGGGCGTGACCTCGAGCCGGAGAATGCGGGTTTCGGCGGCGGCCAGGGTGAACTCCGTGGCCGAGACACCGTAGCCCGGCCCCGCGAATTGGAGCACGTAGCGCCCGGCGTCCGGGGCGCGAAACGCGTACTGTCCCTGCGGCCCCACCGCTGCGCGCGCCACGATCGTCCCTCCCGCGGCCACGAGCGTCACCACGCCGTCGGACACGCCTCGATGGTTGACGCGGTCCCACACCTGGCCCCGCACTTCCTGCGCCCCGGCGACTCGGGCCCCTGCCATGCCGAGCGCGGCCGCCGCGAACCAGGCGGGAATGCGACCCGTCGAGTGGCGCCCGATCATGCGGTGCTCCCCAGATACGCCACCGCTGCGCGCGCCAGCACCTCGGCGGTCCGGATCACTGATTCGATATCCACCCATTCCTCCGCGGCATGGGCGCCCGCCCCGGCAGGCCCGAACACCACGGTCTCCACACCGGCGGCCGCCAGCAGCGCCGAGTCCATCCAAGGCGTCTGCCCGCCGTAACCCGGCGCGCGGCCCAGCACCTGCGTGGCCGCAGTCGCCAGCGCTCGGACCACGGTCTTGTCCGGCGCCACCTCGAACGGGTCGCGGGAGAGCGTCGCGTGACAACTCGCCCGGAATCCCGGATCGAAGGCGGCGACCTCCTCGAGAATACGCTGTATCTCGGAGAGCACGCCCGCCTCCGTTTCGCCCGGCACGGTCCGCCGCTCGATGGTGAGCCGGCAATGCGCGGCGTACACGCTGGGCGCCGTGCCGCCGGCAATCTGCGCGGCGTGCAATGACGGCGTCCCCACCAAGGGATGGGGGGGCCGCCGTCGTAAGTCGGCCTCGAGGTCGCCCAGTCGCTCGAGCACGCGCCCCATCGCCATGTTGGCATCCACGCCGAGGTCGGGACGACTGCCGTGCGCCGCGCGGCCGAACGTCTCGACCTCGATCCACACGAAGCCCTTGTGCGCGAGACAGATCTCGAGATGCGTGGGCTCGGTCACGATGGCCGCATCCACCGGGCACTGCCGGACCACGTCCGCCGTGCCGAGGCTCGCGTTTTCCTCGTCCGCCACCGCGGCGAGCACGACGTCGCCACGGAACGGCGCCCCCGCGTCCGCGAGCGCCTTGGCTGCCGCGATGCATGCCGCCACGCTCCCCTTCATGTCGTACGATCCCCGCCCGTAGAGCTTGCCCTCGCGCACCGCGCCGGAAAACGGCTCGGGCATGTCGGCCACGCCCACGGTGTCAATGTGCCCGTTCAACATCAG
>CAZVKD010000073.1:5625-6842 GCA_964627675.1 uncultured Gemmatimonadaceae bacterium | reverse complement strand
CGCAAGCACGCCCACGACGCTGGGTCGCCCCGGTACAGGTTCGTACCGCTGCACCTCCAGCCCCAGGCGGCGCAGAGTGTCGGCGACGTAGGCGGCGGCCTCCGCCTCTCCCGGGCCGCCCGCTTCGAGCGCCGGGTTGACCGAGTTGATGTGCACCAGCTCGGCGAGCGTCTGGATCGCGAACCCGCGATCAATCGAAAAGGACACGTCCTCCGCTACTGCGCCTGCGCGGCGAGCGCGGCAATCAGGCGAGACACGCTGTAGGCGACCTTCATGTCGGGCGCCTCGTATTTCACCACCCGCGCGGACAGACGTTGCATCCCCGGCACCATCATCGCGGCGTCCGCCTGAGCCGGGTTGGTCAGCTCGACCTCCAGCGCGATCGGGCGGGTCAGCCGAACAGGCGCGATCTCGGTGCGCCGGGCCAGCGCGGCCCGTACGCCGGCGGCGATTCGCTCCCGCGCCTCTTCCGGGTGCAGCGTTCGCGCGGCCGTGCGACCGATGCCGTCCTTCACCACGACGTTCTCAATCCCCGGAATCAGACCCCTGGCCTGCTGGTTCACGGCGCGGTCGCCGGAGATCAGCACCACCGGGACGCCGTAGTGACCGGCGAGCGCGGCGTTGAGCCCGTACTCCCCGACCTCCCGACCACCCAGCCGCACCATTTTCAGCTGTCCGTTGTACGTGTGATCGAGCACGCCATCCGCGGTGGACGCCTGCGCATGGTAGCCGATGAAGACCACGGCCGCGTAGGTCGAGTCAATTCCCTGCATCATGCCGAAGGGTTTGGGGGATCCCGTGATGAGCGTCGCTCGGCGATCGAGCTGATCGGGCTGGAGGTTGATCATGCCGCCGTGCGAGTCGTTGACGACCACTTCCGTGGCCCCCGCGTCGAACGCGGCCCCGATCGCGGCGTTCGCCTCCGCCGTCATCATCCGCCGGCCGAACGCGTAGTCGGAACCGGTGGACGAGGTCTGATTGCCGGACACGACACCCGCAATCCCCTCCATGTCCACCGACACGAACACTTTCACGCCACGTTGTTGCCCCCACCCGATTCCCGTGCCGACCAGCGTGAGGCACGCCACGGCAATCCACGCTCGCAACATGGTAAGCGACCCCGGTGTCTGGACGGCCCCTAGAATAGGCGGCGGGCCCGCGCCAGGCCACCGCCCTGGCGTCCCCGCGGCCTCGCCCCATCTTTACCGCCGAATCGA